>NZ_JAOEDV010000045.1:0-36743 GCF_029837545.1 Stenotrophomonas sp. GD04024
TGAGCGATAGCCCGCACCTCCCCGAAGCCTGCGACCTGCTCATCGAAGCCGGCTATGTCGTTCCGATCGAGCCACATGCGGTGGTGCTGGAGGACCATGCCGTCGCCGTGCGTGGCAGCGAGATCGTGGCCATCCTGCCGCGCGCCGAGGCCCGCGCGCGCTTCCGCGCCGCCCAGGTGGTCAGCCGCCCCGAGGCCGCGCTGATGCCGGGCCTGGTCAACGCGCACACCCACAACCCGATGACCCTGCTGCGCGGCGTCGCCGACGACCTGCCGCTGATGACCTGGCTGCAGCAGCACATCTGGCCGGTGGAAGCGGCGGTGATCGGCCCCGAGTTCGTCGCCGACGGCACCACGCTGGCCATCGCCGAGATGCTGCGTGGCGGTACCACCTGCGCCAATGAGAACTACTTCTTCGGCGACGTGCAGGCCGCGGTCTACAAGAAGCACGGTTTCCGCGCGCTGGTCGGCGCGGTGATCATCGATTTCCCCACCGCCTGGGCCAAGACCGACGACGAGTACTTCGCCAAGGCCGGTGAACTGCATGACCAGTGGCGCACCGATCCGCTGATCGGCACCGCGTTCGCGCCACATGCGCCGTACACCGTCAACGACGCCAACTTCGAGCGGGTGCGGATGCTGTCCGACCAGCTCGACATGCAGGTGCACCTGCACACCCACGAGACCGCGCAGGAGATCACCGATTCGATCAAGCTGCACGGCCAGCGCCCGCTGGCGCGGCTGGATCGGCTTGGCCTGGTCAACGACCGCCTGATCGCGGTGCACATGACCCAGCTGACCGATGCGGAAATCCACCTGTGTGCCGAGCGCGGCGTCAGCGTGGTGCACTGCCCGGAATCGAACCTGAAGCTGGCCTCCGGCTTCTGCCCGGCCTGCGCCCTGCAGCGCGCCGGCGTGAACCTGGCGATCGGCACCGATGGCTGCGCCAGCAACAACGACCTGGACATGTTCAGCGAGAACCGCACCGCGGCGATCCTGGCCAAGGCCGTGGCCGACGATGCCACCGCGCTGGATGCGGCCACCACGCTGCGTGCGTCCACCCTGGGCGGCGCGCGCGCGCTGGGCTTCGGTGACCGCATCGGCTCGATCGAAGTCGGCAAGCAGGCCGACCTGGTCTGCGTCGACCTGTCCGCACTGGAAACCCAGCCGCTGCACAACGTGCTGTCGCAGCTGGTCTACGCCACCGGCCGCCAGCAGGTCAGCGATGTCTGGATCGCCGGCAAGCCCAAGCTGGTGCAGCGCGAGCTGGTCGGCATGGACCTGCCGGGCATCATCGCCAACGCGCGCCAGTGGCGCGAGCGCATCCGTCATATCCGCGCCTGAACCCCGGCGCCGCAAGGACTCCCTCATGACTGCCCCCCACGCTTCCTCCAATTTCGATCAGGCCGAGCTGGACAAGTTCGCCGCGCTGGCCAACCGCTGGTGGGACGCTGACGGCCCGCAGAAGCCGCTGCATGCGCTGAACCCGGTGCGGCTGAAGTACGTGGCCGACCGCGTGCCGCTGCGCGGTGCGCGCGTGCTCGACATCGGTTGCGGTGGCGGCCTGCTGAGCGAGGCATTGGCGCAGGCCGGTGCCGACGTCACCGCCATCGACCTGGCCCCGGAACTGGTCAAGGTCGCGCGCCTGCATGCGCTGGAAAGCGGCGCCACGGTCGATTACCGCGTGCAGGCCGCCGAGGACCTGGCCGCCGAGCAGCCGGGCAGCTTCGACGTGGTCACCTGCATGGAAATGCTTGAGCACGTGCCCGACCCGGGCGCGATCATCGAGGCCTGCAAGCGCCTGCTGAAGCCGGGTGGCCATCTGTTCCTGTCCACCATCAACCGCACCGCGGCGGCCTTCGCAGTGGCCATCGTCGGTGCCGAATACGTGGCGCGGCTGCTGCCCAAGGGCACCCACCACTACCAGGAATTCATCAAGCCGGCCGAGCTGGCGCGCTGGCTGCGCGAGGCCGACATGCAGCTGGTGGATGTCAGCGGCATGGCCTACGAGCCGTGGCGCAACCATGCCCGCCTGAGCAGCCGCACCGACATCAACTACCTGGCCTACGCGGTCAAGCCGGCATGACCACGGCCGGCTTCCCGCGCGCGGTGCTGTTCGACCTGGATGGCACCCTGCTGGACAGTGCGCCGGACTTCGTCGCCACCTGCAATGCGATGCTGGCCGAGCGTGGCCGTGCGCCGATCGATCCGGCGATGTTGCGTCCGGTGGTGTCGAAGGGCTCGCGGGCGATGGTGTCGGCGGCCTTCCCGGAACTGGATGCCGCCGCGCGCGATGCGCTGATCCCGGAGTTCCTGCAGCGCTACGAAGCGCTGATCGGCCAGCATGCGGTGCTGTTCGATGGCGTGGCCGGCATGCTGGCGGCACTGGATGAGGCCGGTACGGTGTGGGGCATCGTCACCAACAAGCCGGAGTACCTGGCGCGCCTGATCCTGCCGCAGTACGGCTGGCAGCAGCGCTGCGCGGTGCTGGTCGGCGGTGACACGCTGGCCGAACGCAAGCCGCATCCGCTGCCCCTGCTGCACGCCGCACAGGCCATCGGCATCACCGCCGAAGACTGCGTGTACGTGGGCGACGACGAGCGCGACATCCTCGCCGCGCGTGCCGCCGCCATGCCCTCGGTGGCGGCGCTGTGGGGCTACCGCCTGCACAGTGACGACCCGCTGGCCTGGCAGGCCGACGTGCTTGTCGAGAACGCCGAGCTTCTGCAACTGGCCAGCCTCTGGCCGACCCGGCCGGCAGCCCCGGCCCAGCCGTAAGGAATGACGTAGTGAGCAGTACCGCGCTGAACAGTTTCCTCGACAAGTGGCGCAGCCGCTGGCCGGAATGGTCGGTGGCCGCGCCGTTCGTGGCCGAATCGCAACGCGAGATCGCGGTCGCGTGGTTCGCGCTGCTGCAGGAATTCGACGACATGCTCAACACCGGCGGCGATCCGTTGCCGGCCGACGCCAAGCTGGCCTGGTGGGGCGAGGAACTGCGCAGCTGGGCTGCGCATCGTTCGCGCCACCCGCTGGGCCGCCTGCTGGAGCCGGCGCGTGCACCGTGGGCGCAGCTGGCCGAGGCGCTGCCGGATCTGGTTGAAGCGCGCACGGTCGCGCTGGATGCGGCCGGCGCCGAACGCGCACTGGCCAACTATTCCGACGCGGTGGCGGCGGTGGAAGCGGCGTTGTTCAACGACAAGCCGCGTACCGGTGCCGGTCGTGCGGTGCAGCTGCAGACCCTGGCCCAGCGTCTGCAGGATGCCGGCGTGGCGGGCGTACCGCGCAGCCTGCTGGATGAGGACGCCGGCACGGCCGCGCAGCGTTGGGCGCAGTATCTGCTGAAGGGCTGGGGCACCCGTGTGCCGGGCCCGCGCCCGCGCCGCGTCTGGTCAAGCCTGGCGCGCGCGCGCGTGGCCGCACAGGCTGCGGGCAAGCCGATCCAGGCCACCCCGGTGCGCACGCTGCTGCGTGTGTGGTGGGCCGCGCGCGGTTGATTGATCGCCGCTGGTAGTGCCGGCCGCTGGCCGGCAGCTCCGGCGCTGCGGAATTCATGCAATTGCCGGCCAGCGGCCGGCACTACCGCTACTTCCGTTCCAGCACCAGCAACGGATCGATGCGGGTATCGAACCAGTTCATGCCCCAGTGCAGGTGTGGGCCGGTGGCACGGCCGGTGGCGCCGACGGCGGCGATCACCTGGCCCTGTTCGACACGGTCACCGACCTTCACGTCGATGCGCGACAGGTGCAGGAAGTTGGAGCTGACCCCGAAGCCGTGGTCGAGCAGCAGCGTGCCACCGGTCAGGTACAGGTCCGGACCGGCGAAGGTGACGATGCCGGCGGCCGGCGCCTTCACCGGCGTGCCGGTCGGCACCGCGATGTCCATGCCGGAATGACCTGCACCGGGCTGCCCGTTGTACACGCGCGCATTGCCGAAGCGGCCGCTGATGCGGCCCTGCACCGGCCAGATGAAGGTCTGGGTGAAGTCGGTGCGGTCGTCATCGCGGGCACGCGCGGCAGTCACCTGCGCCTGTTCGCGCTTGATCCGCTCGGCAATCGCCGGTGGCGGGTTGACCGTCTTCGGCGGCACGCCGTTGACCCGTTCAGTGGGCCAGTCGCGTGGCGTCACCGCGATGGTCGCGGTCTCGCTACCACCATCGGGGCGCTGCACCTGCACGCGCAGCGGGCCCTTCTCGTCGCGGCCGATACCGAACACCACGCTGCCATAGCCGCTCACCCGCAACTGCCGGTCGGCGTACTGCACGCGGCTGCCGGCGGGCACCTTGCCGATCACCAGCGCGCCCTGCGACGCGCTGGCCGGAAACACCACGCGGCTGTCGATCAGGCTGCCGATGCCATCCTGTGCCTGCGCCGGGGGTGCAGAAAACAGGGGCGCGGCCAGCAGCAGCGCCCCGATCATCAGTGCCGGACGCATCAGCGGTCGTAGGTCATGCGCTGGCCGGCGGGCTCGCCCACCAGCTTGCTGCCGTCCCACACCTGCTGGCCGTTGACCCAGGTGGAGGCAATGCGCGAACGGAAGGTGGTGCCTTCGAACGGCGACCAGCCGCACTTGGACAGCACGTCCTCGCGCTTGACGGTGAACGGCACGTCCTCGACCAGCACCAGGTCGGCGAAGTAGCCCTCGCGCAGGAAGCCGCGCTCCTCGACATCGAACAGCTGTGCCGGGGCGTGGGCGAACTTCTGCACCACCTGCTCGCGGGTCAGCTTGCCTTCGTGCACGCGCTCCAGTGCGGCCACCAGCGCGTACTGCACCAGCGGCAGGCCCGACGGCGCCTGCGCATAGGGCTTCTGCTTCTCTTCCCAGGTATGCGGGGCGTGGTCGGTGGCCAGCACGTCCAGCACGTCGTCGGCCAGCGCGGCGGTGATCGCCTCGCGGTCGGACACTTCCTTGATCGCCGGGTTGCATTTGATCAGGTTGCCCTTGGTCGCATAGTCCGGGCGTGCGAAGTGCAGGAAGTGCACGCAGGTTTCGGCGGTGATCTGCTTGCGGCTGCCGTCGGCGCGGATCAGCGGGCCCTTCTCGAACAGCGCCAGCTCGTCGGCGGTGGAGATGTGCAGCACGTGCAGGCGGGTGCCGTGCTTGCGTGCCAGCGACATCGCCAGCCGGGTCGACTTGATGCAGGCTTCGCGCGAACGGATGTCCGGGTGCATGTCCGGGGTCAGTGCGTCGCCGTACTTTTCCTGGAAGGCCTTCAGATTGGCATCGATCATCGGCGTGTCTTCGCAGTGCGTGATGATCGGGGTCGGGCATTCGCGGAAGATCGCGTCCAGCGTTTCCGGGTTGTCCACCAGCATGTTGCCGGTCGAAGCGCCCATGAACACCTTCACGCCGGGTGCCTTCTTCGGGTCCAGCGCACGGATTGCTTCCAGGTTGTCATTGCTGGCGCCGTGGTAGAAGCCGTAGTTGGCCCACGCGCGGCCGCGCGCCAGTTCGTACTTGGCTTCCAGGATGGTCGAATCCAGCGTCGGTGGATTGGTGTTGGGCATGTCCATGAAGCTGGTCAGGCCACCGGCCACGGCGGCAGCCGATTCGCTGGCGATGTCGCCCTTGTGGGTCAGGCCCGGTTCGCGGAAGTGCACCTGGTCGTCGATCATGCCGGGCAGCAGCCAGCGCCCGGCCGCATCCACCACCTGCTCGCCGTCGCGCGGCGTCAACCCGCTGCCGATCTGCGCGATGCGGCCGTTCTCGATGCGCAGGTCACCATCGAAGGTGCGGCCTTCGTTGACCATGCGGGCGTTGGTGATGAGGGTGGAGGACATGTCAGTGTTTTCCTGTGCAACGGCAAGAGGGGGCGTTGGGGGACTCGGGCACGGGGTCGAAGCCGCCGGGATGGAACGGATGGCAGCGTCCCAGGCGGCGCGCAGCCAGCCAGCTGCCGCGCAGCGGGCCATGCAGGGAGATGGCCTCCATCGCGTATTCAGAACAACTGGGCACGAAACGGCAGCGCGGCCCCAGCAGGGGGCTGATGAAGCGCTTGTAGAAGCGCAGCAGGGCAATGAGCAGGCGCGAGATCACCCAGTCATCTTATGCCAGTTGGCATGAAGGCCGCATTTGTGCAGGATGGGCCGTTGGTCGCATGTCGCCGATGGCCTGCGACCGGTACCAGCACCTTCGGGTGCTGGCCAGGTTCCGTACCGCGCAAGGCGGTCCGTGTTCGTCGGACCGCCCCTTGGCTGGCTTGGCTCCAGGACTGAATGGAGCAGGGCCGCTGAGGTTGCTGCTGCGGGTCGGGTAGGCTATAAAGGCCCGCTTTCCCGGGCCCCGGGGAATCCAAGGAAGAGCGTTTCGTGGCTGCTAAAAAAACTGCAAAGAAGGCCGCAACGGCCGCCAAGAAAACCGCCAAGCCTGTTGTGAAGAAGTTGGCGGCAAAGCCCGTTGCCAAGAAGCCGGCCAGCAAGCCGGCGACCAAGGCAGCGTCCTCGCAACCGGCGGCCAGGAAGGCCACCGCAAAGAAAGCGCCGGTCAAGGCAACCAAGCCGGTGGCGAAGAAGGCCGCCGCGCCCGCCAAGGCCAAGCCTGCCGCCGCCAGCAAGAAGGCGCCGGTGGTGAAGAAGGCTGCCGGCAAGGCCGCGCCGGTCAAGAAGGCCGCCGCCAAGCCGGTAGCGAAGAAGGCAGCAGCCAAGCCGGCGCCGAAGGCGGTGGTGAAGAAGGCTGCGGCCAAGCCGGTCGCCAAGCCTGCCGCGAAGAAGGTGGCTGCGGCTAAACCGGCGACCACGCCTGCCGTTGTAAAGAAGGTCACCAAGAATGTTGCTGCGCCGGCGGTAAAGCCGAGCCCGGCCCCAGTAGTGAAGTCCGCACCGAAGCCGGCTGCCAAGCCGGCTCCGGCCAAGCCTGTCCCGGCCAAGACCGTGGCAGTGGCAGCAGCCCAACCGGCCCCCAAGCCGGCCCCGGCCGCCGCACCTGTTGCTTCGAAGGCCCCGCAATCCAAGAATCCCGTGCCCGTTTCGAAATCGCCTGCCAAAACCGCCGTGAAATCCGATTCCGCCCCGAAGACCGTGTCGCGCCCTGTCGGCAAGGTTGCCGTGGCCGTCGCCGCCCGCTCGGCTGCACCGGCCCCGCGCAGCAAGTACAAGGTGGTCGAGTACAAGACCGACGAGGCCACCGGCCGCCCGATCCTGCCGGCTGGCTACAAGCCGTCCTCGGAAGAGGAATACATGAGCCCGCTGCAGCAGGAATATTTCCGCCAGCGCCTGCAGAACTGGCGTGCGGACCTGGTGGAAGAGTCCAAGCAGACCATCGAGAACCTGCGCGAGGAAGTGCGTGACATCGGCGATGAAGCCGAGCGCGCGACCCGCGAAACCGAGAACTCGCTGGAACTGCGTACCCGCGACCGCTACCGCAAGCTGATCGGCAAGATCGACAGCACCCTCAAGCGCCTGGAAGCCGGCGACTATGGCTACTGCGTGGATACCGGTGAAGAGATCGGCCTGGAGCGCCTGGAAGCGCGACTGACCGCCGAGCGTACCATCGACGCCCAGGAGCGTTGGGAGCACCTGCAGAAGCAGCAGGGCGACTGATTCCCGGTCGTTGTCCGGTCATGCGAAAAACCCGGCCTCGGCCGGGTTTTTTGTTGGGCTTCCTGGCTTTTGTAGAGTCGAGCCATGCTCGACTGGCGCCTCTGAAAAGCAGTCGAGCATGGCTCGACTCTACAGAACAGCTACTGCAGGTCGCGAAGATTCAACTTCCGCAGCGTCGGGTTCTTCCACGCGGTGATCCCGGCCACGCTCAGCACCGCGAACCCACCCAGCACCACCGCCGGCACCAGGCCCAGCAGCCGGGCCATCGTGCCGGCGTAGAACGCGCCCAGCTCGTTGGACGAACTGATGAAGATGCCGTTGATCGACGACACCCGTCCGCGCATTTCCTCCGGCGTGGCCAGCTGCAGGATGGTCGAGCGGATCACCACCGACACGCCGTCGAACGCCCCGTAGAACAGCAGGATCAGCGCCGACAGCCAGAAGTGCTGCGACAGCCCGAATCCGATCACGCACAGGCCGAAGCCGGCCACCGCGAACAGCAGTACGCGGCCGGCATTGCGGTGCAGTGGGTGGCGGGCCAGCCACAGCCCCACGCACACTGAACCCAGCGCCGGCATCGCGCGCAGGATGCCCAGCCCTTCCGGGCCGTGGTGCAGGATTTCGTGCAGGAACGCCGGCAGCATCGCCACCACGCCACCCAGCAGCACCGAGAACATGTCCAGCGCCATCGCGCCGACCATGATCCGGTTGCCCACCACGAAGCGCGCGCCTTCGGCGATGCTCCTGAAGATCGGCGCGGCCGGGCCGGTGTGCACCGGTTCTTCCACCTTCAACGTGGCCAGGCACCCCATCGCCACCAGCGCGAAGACGGTGGCCACCGCATAGGACAGGCCCTTGCCTCCGAAGCCGACCAGCACGCCGCCCAGTGCCGGACCGGCCACCATGCCGGCCTGGAACACCACGGCACCGAGGCCGGCGCCACGCGCGAACTGGTCGCGGGCCAGCACGCGGGCGAACAAGGCGTTGTAGATCGGTGACAGGAAGGCGCGCACCATGCCGGTCAGTGCGATGGCCGCATAGATCGGCCACACGCCCTCAAAGGGCAGCCAGCCCTTGGCCACGCTGGTCAGCACCAGCGCGGTGGCGATCAGCCCGGAGCAGGCGACCATGCCCAGCCGGCGCCGCGGCAGATGGTCGACCAGGTAACCGGCGAACGGCGCCACGCAGAAGAACGGCAGTACCTCGGCCAGGCCGACCAGGCCCAGCGAGAACGGATTGCGGGTGACTTCGTAGATGTGCCAGCCGACGGTGACCGCGACCACCTGGTAGGACAGCATCGCGAAGATGCGGTATGCCAGCAGCCTGGCGAAACCGGGCCGGGACAGCAGCCCCAGCGCGGTGTCTTCGGCCGTGGCAGGTTCGCTCACGACGGATCGCGCTGCAGCTGGGCCTGCGCGGTCTCACGGATGAAGGCCAGCATCGCCGCCACGCCGTTGCTGCGGGTGGGCGAGAGGTGGCGGGCCAGGCCGATGTCCTGGATGTAGCTCGGTTCGGTGTCCAGGATCTCCTGCGCCGAGCGCCCGGAATACACGCGCAGGGCCAGGAAGATCAGGCCGGAGACGATGGCCGAGTCACTGATGGCATGGAAGCGCAGCGACTGGGCGTTGCCTTCCGGCACGATCCAGACCATCGACTGGCAGCCGAGCAGGCGGTGCTCCTCGGTCTTCCATTCCTCCGGGAAGGCCGGCAGCTTGCGGCCGAGGTCGATCAGGTACTGGTAGCGCTCGGACCAGTCGCCGAAGAAGCCGAATTCCTCGGCGATGGCGGTCTGGGCCTCGGCGGCGGTGGGTTCAAGCGGAAACGGGGAGTCGGTCACAGCAGTCTCTACAGTGGGGGCGTGGCCGGCGGTCCGGCCACGGGGCAGGGCAGGTCAGCCGCGCTTGCGCGACCAGCGCACGCCCTGCGGGGTGTCTTCGAGCACGATGCCTTCGGCGGCCAGCTGGTCGCGGATGGCATCGGAGCGGGCGAAGTCGCGCGCCTGCTTGGCCGCGGCGCGCTCGTCGATCAGACCCTGGATGCGCGCATCGTCGCCGTCATCGCCGGCGGCAGTGCCGAACCACTGCGCCGGATCGGCCTGCAGCAGGCCCAGCGCCAGGCCCGCGCCGAGCAGTTCGCCCTTCAGGCGCGCCTGTTCGGCCGGATCGCTGGCCCGGCGTGCGTCGGCCGCGATACGGGCCACTTCGGCCAGCGCCTGCGGCGTGTTCAGGTCGTCATCCAGGGTTGCCTCGACCGTGGCCGGGATCACCGCGCTGGCTTCGATCGACGCCAGTTCGCGCAGGGTGCCGTACAGGCGGTCCAGGGTGCGCGACGATTGCTCGATCAGGCCATCGGACCAGTCCAGCGGCTGCCGGTAGTGGGCCGACAGCAGGGCCAGGCGCAGCGCCTCCGGCGGATGCTGGCGCACCAGGTCGTGCACGCGCTCGATGTTGCCCAGCGATTTGCTCATCTTGGCGCCGCCGAAGTTGAGCATGCCGTTGTGCAGCCAGAAGCGGGCGAAGATCTTGCCACCATGGGCGCACTCGCTCTGTGCGATCTCGTTCTCGTGATGCGGGAACTGCAGGTCGACCCCGCCGGCATGGATGTCGATGGTCTCGCCCAGGTGCGCGGCGGCCATCGCCGAGCACTCGATGTGCCAGCCCGGGCGCCCGCGGCCCCACGGCGATTCCCAGCCGGGCAGGTCGTCGCTGGACGGCTTCCACAGCACGAAGTCGCCGGGGTCGCGCTTGTACGGGGCGACATCGACGCGGGCACCCGCCAGCATTTCGTCCGGATCACGGCGCGAGAGCTTGCCGTAGCCGTTGAAGCTGGCCACCGCGAACAGTACGTGGCCCTCTGCCGCGTAGGCATGGCCGCTGGCGATCAGCTGCTCGATCATGGTGATGATCTGCGGCATGTGCGCGGTCACTTCCGGCTCGATGTCCGGCGGCACCACGCCCAGCGCGGCCATGTCTTCACGGTAGGCGGCGGCGAAGCGGTCGGTGATGGTGCTGATCGGCACCCCCTGTTCGCGCGCGGCGGTGTTGATCTTGTCGTCGACGTCGGTGATGTTGCGGGCGTAGCGCAGTGCGCCGAAGCGCCGCCGCAGCAGGTCGGCCAGCACCCCGAACACCACCGGGCCACGGGCGTTGCCGATGTGCACGTAGTTGTAGACCGTCGGGCCGCACACATACAGGGTCGGACAGGCCGGATCGAGCGGGGTGAACGGTTCGAGCTGGCGAGTCAGGTTGTTGTGCAGGCGCAGGGTCATGGGGCTGTGGCTGGGGGACAAGCCTGCGATTTTAGAACGTGTCGGCCCCTTTGGGGGCACTGGCTGCCACCGGTGGACGCGGGTTCTCCCAAGGTGGGGTGGGCAGGAGCGGCGTGGACGGGTAATGTTCAGCCCCTTGCGCTCGTCACTGCCTACACTATTGCCGTGTCCTTGCTCCCATCGCCAATGAAATCCACCGCGTTGCTGACCCTGGCCTGCCTGTCGGCGCTGCCCGCCGTGGTGCTGGCGCAGGAGGCCGAGCCCCGCAACCGGGTGGTGATCGTGGAGAACGTGAAGTTCGACTATGCCCAGGTGCTGAACGTCGAGCCGGTGTTCCAGACCCTGCGCGCGACCCGCACCGAGGAGCACTGCGAGCCGGTCTCGACCCGGACCCTGGCCCCGGTCAACGTGACCGGCGAGGAGCCGGTCGAGGACAAGGGCCGGATCAGCCGCTTCTGGGACTCGGTGCGCTCGATGTTCAAGCGCAGCGATGAAGAGGCGTCCGAAGAGGTTGCCGCCGAGACGCCGGCCCCGGCGCCGGCCAACAATGGGCCGATGCTGACCCGCGACTGCCGCATCGTGCCGGTGGGGCGTGAATTCCGCCGGCCCATCGCCTACGACGTGGACTACGTCTACAAGGGCACCAAGTACCGCTCGCGGCTGCCGGAAGATCCCGGCAACCGGCTCAAGATCCGGGTGTCGATCACCCCGTGGGTCGGCCCCGAGCAGGGCACCGCCAGCAATCCCTGATTCTGCGACCCCGGCCCCTTGCGCCGGCCCCGGCCGCATGCAAAGATGGATGACCATGAAGCTCACCGACTTCCAGCACGACAGCAGCGCAGCCCGACAGGCGTCGGGCATGACCTCGCGTGCGCGTCGACCGGAACCCCACATCCTCGCTGGGTAACCGGAGCTTTTTGCTGTTCGTCCGAAAAAAACCCAGCCGCCCGGCTGGGTTTTTTCGTTTCTGCGTTCTGAAAGCTGCAACTGCAACCTTTTCGTTCCACCTTTGGTTCCTGCTTTTCCCTTCCACCGCGTCGAACCCGGCGCCGCCACGCAAGGAAAGATGATGTCCCCCAAGCACTTCCTGAACACCCAGGACTGGAGCCGCAGCGAGCTCGACGCGCTGCTGACCCAGGCCGCGCTGTTCAAGCGCAACAAGCTCGGCGACCAGCTCAAGGGCAAGTCGATCGCGCTGGTGTTCTTCAACCCGTCCATGCGCACCCGCACCAGCTTCGAACTGGGCGCGTTCCAGCTCGGCGCGCACGCAGTGGTGCTGCAGCCGGGCAAGGATGCGTGGCCGATCGAGTTCAACCTCGGTACGGTGATGGACGGCGATACGGAAGAGCACATCGCGGAAGTGGCCAAGGTGCTGGGCCGTTACTGCGACATCATCGCCGTGCGTGCGTTCCCGAAGTTCCAGGACTGGGCCTATGACCGCCAGGACATCGTCCTCAACAGCTTCGCCAGGTACTCGCCGGTGCCGGTCATCAACATGGAGACCATCACCCACCCGTGCCAGGAACTGGCCCACGTGATGGCCCTGCAGGAGCACTTCGGCACCCAGGACCTGCGCGGCAAGAAGTACGTGCTGACCTGGACCTACCACCCCAAGCCGCTGAACACTGCCGTGGCCAATTCGGCGCTGACCATCGCCACCCGCATGGGCATGGACGTGACCCTGCTGTGCCCGACCGCCGACTACATCCTCGACGAGCGCTACATGGGCTGGGCCGAGCAGAACGTGGCCGAGAGCGGTGGTTCGCTGAAGATCAGCCATGACATCGACAGCGCCTACGCAGGTGCCGACGTGGTGTACGCCAAGAGCTGGGGCGCGCTGCCGTTCTTCGGCAACTGGGAACCGGAAAAGCCGATCCGCGACCAGTTCAAGCACTTCATCGTCGACGAGCGGAAGATGGCGCTGACCAACAACGGTGTGTTCAGCCACTGCCTGCCGCTGCGCCGCAACGTGAAGGCCACCGACGCGGTGATGGATTCGCCGCAGTGCATCGCCATCAACGAAGCCGAGAACCGCCTGCACGTGCAGAAGGCGATCATGGCCGCGGTTGCCGGGCGCTGAGTCAAACACGGGGTAGAGCCGACCGTTGGTCGGCTGCTCCCGCAGCGGCGCATCCAACATTTCAGCCGACCAGCGGTCGGCTCTACCGAAATCTCATCACCAAGTGGACCTGACCCCCATGAGCAACAAAGACGTCGTTCTCGCCTTCTCCGGCGGCCTCGATACCAGCTTCTGCGTGCCGTACCTGCAGGAGCGCGGCTACAACGTGCACACCGTGTTCGCCGACACCGGCGGTGTCGATGATGAAGAGCGTGATTTCATCGAGAAGCGCGCCGCCGAGCTGGGCGTGACCAGCCACGTCACCGTCAACGGTGGCCCGGCCATCTGGGAAGGCTTCGTCAAGCCGTTCGTGTGGGCCGGCGAAGGCTACCAGGGCCAGTACCCGCTGCTGGTCTCGGACCGCTACCTGATCGTCGATGCCGCGCTGAAGCGTGCCGCCGAACTGGGCACCAACATCATCGCCCACGGCTGCACCGGCATGGGCAATGACCAGGTCCGCTTCGACCTGGCGGTGAAGGCGCTGGGCGACTACCAGATCATCGCGCCGATCCGCGAGATCCAGAAGGAACACACCCAGACCCGCGCCTACGAGCAGAAGTATCTGGAAGAGCGCGGCTTCGGCGTGCGCGCCAAGCAGCAGGCCTACACCATCAACGAGAACCTGCTGGGCGTGACCATGTCCGGTGGTGAGATCGACCGCTGGGAAGCCCCGGGTGAAGGCGCGCGTGGCTGGTGCTCGCCGCGCAGCGAATGGCCGGAACAGGCGCTGGCCGTGACCCTGAAGTTCGTCGAAGGCGAAGCCGTCGAACTGAACGGCAAGGCGCTGCCGGGCGACCAGATCCTGGCCCAGCTCAACAAGCTGTTCGCGCCGTATGGCGTCGGCCGCGGCGTCTACACCGGCGACACCGTGATCGGCCTGAAGGGCCGAATCGTGTTCGAGGCGCCGGGCCTGGTCTCGCTGCTGGCCGCGCACCGCGCGCTGGAAGACGCCGTGCTGACCAAGCAGCAGAACCGCTTCAAGCCGGACGTGGCGCGCAAGTGGGTGGAGCTGGTGTACGAAGGCTTCTACCACGACCCGCTGAAGACCGACATCGAGGCCTTCCTGAAGTCCTCGCAGGCCAAGGTCAACGGTGAAGTGGTGCTGGAGACCCGTGGCGGCCGCGTCGACGCGGTGGCGGTGAAGTCGCCGCACCTGCTCAACACCAAGGGTGCCACCTACGCGCAGTCGGCCGACTGGGGCGTGGAAGAGGCTGAAGGCTTCATCAAGCTGTTCGGCATGAGTTCCACTGTCTATGCGCAGGTCAATCGCGGTTGACCTGTGACGGTAGTGCCGGCCGCTGGCCGGCATTCACCACCGACATCGTTGCCGGCCAGCGGCCGGCACTACCAGGATTGTTGATTCATGCTTGAACAGACGCTCGATCACCTGCAGGCCCTGGTGTCCTTCGACACCCGCAACCCGCCGCGTGCGATCACCACCGGTGGCATCTTCGATTACCTGCGCGCGAACCTGCCCGGCTTCAACGTCGAGGTGATCGACCACGGCGCGGGTGCGGTCAGCCTGTACGCCGTGCGCGGGACGCCGAAGTACCTGTTCAACGTGCATCTGGACACTGTGCCCGACTCGCCGCACTGGACTGCCGACCCGCACGTGATGCGGCGCCTGGACGACCGCGTGGTCGGCCTTGGCGTGTGTGACATCAAGGGCGCTGCCGCTGCGCTGGTGGCGGCGGCCAACGCCAGCGAGGGCGATGCCGCGTTCCTGTTCTCCAGCGACGAGGAAGCCAACGACCCGCGCTGCATCGCTGCGTTCCTGGCCCGTGGCCTGCCCTATGAAGCGGTGCTGGTGGCCGAGCCGACCATGAGCGAGGCGGTGCTGGCGCACCGTGGCATCAGCTCGGTGCTGATGCAGTTTGCCGGCCGCGCCGGCCATGCCTCGGGCAAGCAGGATGCGGCCGCAAGTGCACTGCACCAGGCCATGCGCTGGGGCAACCGCGCGCTGGACCATGTGGAATCGCTGGCCTCGGCCCGCTTCGGCGGGCTGACCGGCCTGCGCTTCAACATCGGCCGTGTCGAGGGCGGGATCAAGGCCAACATGATTGCGCCGGCCGCTGAAGTGCGGTTCGGTTTCCGTCCGCTGCCGTCGATGGATATCGACGGCCTGCTGGCGACCTTTGCCGGCTTCGCCGAACCGGAAGCCGCACTGTTCACCGAAACCTTCCGTGGCCCCAGCCTGCCGGCCGGTGACATCGCCGAGGCCGAGAACCGCCGCCTGCTGGCACGCGACGTGGCCGATGCGCTGGAACTGCCGATCGGCAACGCGGTGGACTTCTGGACCGAGGCCTCGCTGTTCTCCGCCGCCGGTTACACCACCCTGGTGTTTGGCCCGGGCGACATCGCCCAGGCCCACACCGCCGATGAGTTCGTGACGCTGGACCAGCTGCAGCGCTACACCGACGCCGTGCACCGCATCATCGCCGCCGGCGCCTGATTCTTCCCTTTCCGACGAAACCGAAATGTCTCCTGCCCTCCAGCCTCACCGCCAGACCCGCCAGACCATCGTGCGCCTGCTTTCCAGCATGGCCAGCGCGAAGGAGATCAGCCAGTACCTCAAGCGCTTTTCGCAGCTGGATGCCAAGCGCTTCGCCGTGGTCAAGGTCGGCGGCGCGGTGCTGCGCGATGATCTCGACGCGCTGACCTCCTCGCTGTCGTTCCTGCAGGAAGTCGGGCTGACCCCGATCGTGCTGCACGGCGCTGGCCCGCAGCTGGATGCCGAGCTGTCTGCCGCCGGCATCGAGAAGCAGACCGTCAACGGTCTGCGCGTGACCTCGCCGGAAGCGCTGGCGATCGTGCGCCGGGTGTTCCAGCAGTCCAATCTGCGCCTGGTCGAAGCTCTTCAACAGAACGGCGCGCGCGCCACCTCGATCACCGGTGGCGTGTTCGAGGCCGAATACCTGGACGTGGACACCTACGGCCTGGTCGGCGAGGTGAAGAAGGTCAACCTGGCGCCGATCGAAGCCAGCCTGCGTGCCGGCTCGATTCCGGTCATCACCAGCCTGGGCGAGACCGCCGGTGGCCAGATCCTCAACGTGAATGCCGATTTCGCCGCCAACGAGCTGGTGCAGGAGCTGCAGCCGTACAAGATCATCTTCCTGACCGGTACCGGTGGCCTGCTGGACGAGGCCGGCAACGTGATCGATTCGATCAACCTGTCCACCGAGTACGACCACCTGATCGCGCAGCCGTGGATCCACGGTGGCATGAAGGTGAAGATCGAACAGATCAAGGATCTGCTCGATCGCCTGCCGCTGGAGTCGTCGGTGTCGATCACCCGTCCGGCCGACTTGGCCAAGGAACTGTTCACCCACAAGGGCTCGGGCACGCTGGTGCGCAAGGGCGAGAAGGTGCTGCGCGCCACCGCATGGGAGCAACTGGACCTGCCGCGCCTGAAGCAGCTGATCGAATCCAGCTTCGGCCGCACCCTGGTGCCGGACTATTTCGAGAAGACCCGGCTGCTGCGCGCCTACGTCAGCGAGAACTACCGTACTGCGGTCATCCTCACCGATGAAGCCGAAGGCGTGTACCTGGACAAGTTCGCCGTGCTGGACGATGCGCAGGGCGAAGGCCTGGGCCGCGCGGTCTGGAACGTGATGCTGGAAGAAACGCCGCAGCTGTTCTGGCGCTCGCGCCACGGCAATCCGATCAACCACTTCTACTACGCTGAGTCCGACGGCTGCTACAAGCAGGATCACTGGAAGGTGTTCTGGTTCGGCGCCGACGGCATCGACCGCATCAAGACCTATGTCGATCACTGCGCCCAGCGCACCCCGAGCCTGCAGGGCTGAGCGATGAGCAACCCGGCCGCCTGGAACACCGTCCCCACACTGCGCGGGCAGCACGTGCTGCTGCAGCCGCTGCAGCTTGAACACGTCCCCGGCCTGCGTGCCGCTCTGGAAGGCAGCGGCCTAGACCAGCTCTGGTATACCCAGGTGCCGTCGCCGGAGCAGGCCGAGGCCTATGTGCAGGCCGCGCTGCAGGCGCAGGCCGAAGGCAAGGGGCTGCCGTTCGTGATCCGCGATGCCGCCGGTGACATCATCGGCAGCACCCGTTTCTACGACATGGACGCCAGCGTGCCCAGGCTCAGTCTCGGCTACACCTGGTACACGCCGCGCGCGCAGCGCACCGGCGCCAATACCGAAGCCAAGCTGTTGCTGCTGCAGCACGCCTTCGAAGTGCTGGGCTGCATCAGCGTGGTGCTGGAAACCAGCTGGTTCAACACCACCTCGCGCACCGCCATCGCCCGCCTCGGCGCCAAGCAGGATGGCGTGCTGCGCAACCACAAGCGGCATGCCGATGGCACGCCGCGCGATACCGTCATCTTCTCCATCATCGACGCGGAATGGCAGGGCGTGAAGCGCCACCTGCAGTACCGCCTGGACCGTCACGCATGAACGATTCGACTTTCACCCTGGGCATCGTCGGTGCCCGCGGCCATACCGGCGCCGAGCTGATCAAGCTGGTGGCCGCACACCCGCGCCTGAAACTGGCCTTCGTGTCCTCGCGCGAGCGCGCCGGGCAGCGCCTGTCGGACCATCACCCGGAGTTCCAGGGCGATCTGCAGTACGAGAGCCTGGATGCTGACGCGGTGGCCGCCAAGGGCGTGGACGCGGTGATCCTGGCCCTGCCCAATGGCCTGGCCGCACCGTTCGTGGCTGCGCTGGAAGCGGCCAGGCCGGAGACCGTCATCGTCGATCTCTCGGCCGATTACCGCTTCGACAACAGCTGGTACTACGGTCTGCCGGAGCTGACCCGCAACCGCTACAACGGCCAGAAACACATCAGCAACCCGGGTTGCTATGCCACCGCGATGCAGCTGGCGGTGCATCCGCTGCTGGACCTGCTGGCCGGCCCGCCGCAGTGCTTCGGTGTCTCCGGTTACTCCGGTGCTGGTACCACGCCGTCGGACAAGAACAACGTCGAGCTGCTGGCCGACAACCTGATGCCGTATGCACTGACCAATCACGTGCACGAGCGCGAGGTGTCGGTGCAGCTGGGCGTGGCCGTCGAGTTCATGCCGCACGTCGCGCCGCATTTCCGTGGCATCACGCTCACCGCCAACCTGTGGCTGAACAGCGTGCAGACCCGCGAGCAGATCGTCGAGCGCTTCCAGCAGGCCTATGCGGGCGAGCCGCTGATCGATGTGGTGGATGAAGCGCCGTGGGTCAGCCGTATTGCCGGTCGTCACGGCGCCCAGGTCGGTGGCTTCACCCTGGCCCCGGGCGGCAAGCGGGTGGTCGTGGTTGCGACCCTGGACAACCTGCTGAAGGGCGCGGCTACCCAGGCCATGCAGAACCTCAACCTCGCGCTGGGCATCGACGAACTGACGTCGATCCCGCACTGAACACGCATTCCGGAGCCCCCCATGGCAGACCTTCTTTGGCAGAAGCCCGGCGTCGCCGTCGACGCCCAGATCCAGACCTTCCTCGCCGGCGACGACGTGATCCTCGACCGCGAGTTCTTCCTGCACGACATCGCCGCCAGCGCCGCGCACGCGCAGGGCCTGCAGCACATCGGCATCCTCAGCGCCGACGAGCTGGCCGGCCTGCTGCGCGAGCTGGAGGTGCTGGCGCAGGACTTCCGCGACGGCCGTTTCGTGCTGGACACGCAGTACGAAGATGGCCATTCGGCGATCGAAGCGCGGCTGACCGAGCGCCTTGGCGACGCCGGCCGCAAGATCCACACCGGCCGCAGCCGCAATGACCAGATCCTGGTCGCCACCCGCCTGTGGCTGAAGGAGAAGCTGCAGCGCGTGGCCCAGCTCAGCGCCGAAGTGGCCAAGGTCGCGCTGGACCGTGCCCAGGCCGAGAAGGATCTGCCGATCCCCGGCTACACCCACATCCAGCGTGCCGTGGTGTCCTCGGCCGGCATGTGGTGGGCCGGCTGGGCCGAGGCCTTCATCGACAACGCCACCCGTGCCCGCGACACGCATGCGCTGGTGGATGCCAATCCACTCGGCACCGCTGCCGGCTACGGCGTGAACCTGCCGCTGGACCGTGAACACACCACCGCCGCGCTCGGTTTTGCGCGCATGCAGATCTCGCCGATCTACGCGCAGCTGTCGCGCGGCAAGTTCGAACTGGCCGCGCTGGAAGCGCTGGGCGGCGCCACGCTGGACCTGCGCCGCATCGCCTGGGACCTGTCGCTGTTCACCAGCGCCGAATTCGGCTTCGTCGCATTGCCGGCGCAGTACACCACCGGCAGTTCGATCATGCCCAACAAGCGCAATCCGGACGTGATCGAGCTGATGCGCGCGACCCACGCCAGCGTCGCCGCCGCGCGTACCGAGATCGAGCAGCTTCTGTCGCTGCCGTCGGGCTATCACCGCGACCTGCAGTCGTCCAAGGGCGCCATCTTCCATGGCTTCGGCCGCGGCCTGTCCGCGCTGGAACTGCTGCCGGCGCTGCTGGCCAACCTGGAATGGCGCGACGACAAGGTTCGCGCGGCGATCGACTCGGGCATGTACGCCACCGACGTTGCCGTGGAAGCGGCGGTGGCCGGCGTGCCGTTCCGCGATGCCTACAAGGCCGCGGCGGCAGGCGCCGACAGTGCAGGGCAGGGCCGTACGCCGGAAGGCAGCCTGGCCGCACGCGTGTCGCCGGGCTCGGCCGCCGACCTGCGCCTGGATGAGCTGCGCGCGCGCTGGCAGGCGCTGGCCTGATGGCAGGCACCGTCTACCTGGTGCTGGCCATGCGCCGGCCCGACTTCAACGCCGAGGCAGTGCAGCCGCACCGTGACTTCCTCGATGCGTTGCAGGCGCAGGGCAAGCTGCAGCTGACCGGCGGCTTCGCCGATGGCAGCGGTGGCGCCTATGTGCTGTGCAATGTCGAGAGCCTGGCGCAGGCGCAGGCCATCGTCGCCACCGATCCGCTGGTGACGATGCAGGCCTCCGACCTGACCGTGCACGAATGGACTACCCGCTGAGGCCCTGACCGATGACCCTGCACGCCGCCGCTGTCGCCTCGCCGTTCCCACAACAGGCGTTGCCGCCCTGGCGGCGCGCGGTGCTGAAGGTCGGCAGCAGCCTGCTGGCCGCCGATGGCGGCGGCCTGTCGCCACGCCACGCGCTGGGTCTTGCCCAGTTCGTCTCGGCCAATGTGCAGGCCGGGCGCGAGGTGGTGATCGTGTCGTCCGGCGCGGTTGCGGCGGGGCGCGCGATCCTGCCGCGGGCCGATGAACCCGGTGCGGCGATGGCAGCCCGGCAGGCTCTGGCCGCGCTTGGCCAGGCCCAGCTGATCGGGCTCTGGCAGCGCTTCTTCGAACGCCCGGTGGCGCAGGTGCTGCTGACCCACGACGACCTGCGCAACCGCCGTCGCTACCTCAACGCACGTGCCACGCTCAGCGAACTGCTGCGGCTGGGTGCGCTGCCAGTGGTCAACGAGAACGACACCGTATCGGTGGACGAACTCAAGCTCGGGGACAACGACAACCTGGCTGCCACGGTCGCCGCGCTGGTCGATGCCGATGCACTGTTCATCGCCACCGACATCGATGGCCTGTACAGCGCCGACCCGCGCACGGCCGCCGACGCACGGCCGCTGCACGACGTGCCCGAACTGGATGAGGCCGTGCTGGCCATGGCTGGTGGCGCCGGTTCGCGTGCCGGCACCGGTGGCATGCGCACCAAGCTGGAGGCAGCGGCGAAAGCCGGGCGGCTCGGCATCGAGACCTACCTGTTCAATGGCCGCAGCGGTGACGTGGTGCGTGCACTGGCGCAGGATCGCCTGTATGGCACCCGCATCCACGCCGCGCGCAGCCGCGAGGCGGCCCGCAAGCACTGGTTGAGGCATGCGCCGCTGGCCGAGGGCGCGATCATCATCGATGCCGGTGCGGCACAGGCGATGCGCGAGAAGGGCGCTTCGCTGCTGCCCGGTGGCATCACCGGTGCAGAGGGCGCGTTCCGTCGCGGCGACATGGTGCAGGTGTGCTGGAACGCCCCGCAGGGCCGCGTCTGCGTCGCCCGCGGCGTCAGCCAGTACGCGGCCGACGATGTGCGCAGGATCGCCGGTCGCCATTCGCGCGACATCCAGGCCCTGCTCGGCTACAACTACGGCGGCAGCGTTGTTCACCGCGACGACCTGGTGCTGCCATGACCGGATTGAAGGACACCCCGATGAGCGGAATCGAAACGCAGGCGCGCGCCTGCCGTGACGCAGCCCTGGTTGTTGCCGGCCTCGATAGTGCGGCGCGCCGTTCCCTGCTGCTGGCGATGGCCCAGGCACTGGAAGTGAATGCCGGGCTGATCCTGGCCGGTAACGCGCGCGACCTTGCCGCTGCGCGCGGGAAGGGCGTGGGCACTGCCATGCTCGATCGCCTGGCATTGGACCCGCCGCGCCTGTTCGCGATGGCCGAAGCCGTGCGCGAAGTGGCCGGGCTGCCGGACCCGGTCGGCCAGGTGACCCGCGACGACGTGCGCCCGAACGGCATCCGCGTGCAGAAGGTGCGGGTGCCGCTGGGCGTGATCGCGATGATCTACGAGGCACGCCCGAACGTGACCGCCGAAGCCGCCGCCCTGTGCCTGAAGGCCGGCAATGGCGTGATCCTGCGCGGCGGTTCCGAGGCGATCCATTCCAACACCGCGATCGCCCACGCGCTGGCCGGTGCCTTGCAGGCCAACGGCGTACCGGCGGCGGCGGTGACCGTGCTGACCGACCTGCGCCGCGAAGCGATGCTGGAACTGCTGCAGCTGCATGAGCTGATCGACCTGGCCATTCCGCGTGGCGGCGAAGGCCTGATCCGTTTCGTCGCCGAGCATGCGCGGGTGCCGGTGATCAAGCACTACAAGGGCGTCTGCCATCTGTTCGTGGACGCCAGTGCCGACCTGGACACGGCCATCGATCTGCTGGTGGATGGCAAGTGCAGCCGCCCGGCCGCCTGCAATTCACTGGAGACGCTGCTGGTGCACGGCGACGTGGCCGATGCATTCCTGCCGCGCGTGGCACGGGCGCTGGGCGAGCGCGGTGTGCAACTGCGTGCGGATGAGCGTGCCCAGCCGCAGTTGCCGGGCAGCCGCGCCGCCACCGACGAGGATTACGCCGCCGAGTTCCTCGACCTGGTGCTGGCGGTACGCGTGGTCGACGATCTTGATGCGGCCATCGCGCATATCCGTGCTTACACCTCCGACCACACCGAAGTGATTGCCACCGAAGACGGTGGCAATGCCGAGCGCTTCGTCAATGCGCTGCGCTCGGCGGTGGTGATGGTCAATGCTTCCTCGCGCTTTTCCGACGGCGGCCAGCTCGGCCTGGGCAGCGAAATCGGCATTTCCACCACGCGCCTGCATGCCTATGGCCCGATGGGCCTGGAAGCGCTCACCGTCGAGCGTTTCGTCTTGCGCGGCGAAGGGCAGACGCGCAAGTAGATCCACGCCATGCGTGGATGCTCTTCGCGGTAGACCCCGGTGCCGACCAAGGTCGGTACCCACCGGGGAGAACGCCGATCAAGGTCGGCACCCACCGGGGAGAACGCCGATCAAGGTCGGCACCCACCGGAGAGAACGCCGACCAAGGTCGGCATCTACCAAGGCAGGTGCCCCCCAGGTCGGCGCCTGACGGGCAGCGGGGCTACACCACCTCGCGGCGGATGCCGACCGGCCGTGCATGCTCATCCATGTGCAGCGTGGCGGCCTTGCATCCCATCAGGCGTTCGGCCAGGCCGGTGCTGGCGCCCAGATCCGCCGCGACCTCGTTGAGGCTGGCCAGCGGGCGTGGCAGGCGCCGGTCGTGGCCGCGGAAGCGTGCACGGTTGTACTCGGCCCAGCCGATCAGCAGCACGCTGGCGCACAGCAGCATCAGCGGCAACGCCACCAGCACGTACGGATCGAGCTGGTTCTGCCGCTCATACAGCTGCTGCCACGCCAGCTGGCCGCCAATCAGCCACGACAGCAGCGTCACCAGCGGCGCCCACAGGTAGAAGTAGAAGCCCCAGAATGCCAGGGTGACGAAGCCCCAGGCCGTGCGCTGGAAGCGCGGCTGGCGGTGCGGCTTGCGGATCGTCCGCGAGTCGAAGCGGTTGGAAGGGCGTTGTGCGTTCATCGGATTCCCCGGTCAGGGCTGGTCCAGGTGGCGCGCTTGCGGCGACGGCGCAGCAGCGTCTTCGGCAGCGCCACCAGGGTGGTGGAAAGGCTGATCAGCCAGTACGCCATCGGGTACCAGATGACCCAGAAATAGTTGCGTCCAATCTGTGTTTCGTAGCGCCGGTCGATGATCAGGCTGCTGGCGAACTGCAGCAGGCAGACCAGCGCCAGGATCACGCCATGCCATTCCGGCAACAGGCTGACGATGTGCAGCTGCGGCGGCAGCTCGATGAACTTTCCCAATGCCCACAGCAGCACGATGAACAGCATGGTGTAGGCCCACACCACGCTCAGCACATACTCCAGCAGCACCCCCCACATGCGCCGTTCCTTCCAGTGCAGCAGCGACCGCGCATGCCGCAGCATCACTTCCACGCCGCCCTGCGCCCAGCGCAGCCGCTGCCGCCACAGGCCCTTCAATGTTTCCGGCATCAGGATGAAGCACAGCGCGTTGGGCTCGTAGCGGATGTCCCAGTGCGCGCGTTGCAGGCGCCAGCTGATGTCGATGTCCTCGGTGACCATGTCATCCGACCACCAGCCGACCTGGTGCAGGGCGGTACGGCGGAAGCCGGCGATCACCCCTGAGATGGTGAAGATGCGCCCGTACACGCGCTGCGCGCGCTTGATCATGCCGATGATCGATGAGAATTCGGCCACCTGCAGGCGACCGAGCAGGGTCGAACGGTTGCGGATGCGAGGATTGCCGGTCACTGCACCGACCCGGCTGCCACTGGCAAGGTGCCAGACCATCCAGTGCAACGCGTTCTCTTCCAGCATCGCGTCGCCGTCGATGCACACCAGGTACTCCGAGCGCGCCGCCAGCGCCCCCATGCGCAGCGCATTGGCCTTGCCCAGGTTGCGGTCCAGGTGCAGCACGCGCAGCCGTGGGTGCCGGGCCGCCAGAGCGTCCAGGCGAATGCCGGTGTCGTCGCTGCTGCCATCGTCGATGGCGATCACCTCATAGTCGGCCGGATAACGCTGTGCAAGCGCCGCGCCGAGCGTGTCGTCCAGGTTCTCCGATTCGTTGTGGCAGGGGATCAGCAGGGTCGCGAACGGAGGATCGACCATCAACGGTGGATCGTTGCGCGCGCGTGAGTGGCGCTCGCGCCGGAAGTAGTAGTAGAGCCCGCCGGACATCCAGAAGAACGCCATCACCATCGGGTAATAGAAGGCAAACTGGAACAGGATCAGCAGCATGGGATGCATGTCCATGTCACTTCTCCGGGTACGGGAAGTTGCCGGCGGACATCGCCGCACGGGCATCGTGGGTGGAGGGCTGGTCGGCGATGAAGTCGTCCGGGTACCAGGCGAAGTGGTGCACGCCCTGCGCCTGCAGCTGGCGGATCTGCGCGCGCAGGGGCTCGGCGGGAATCGGCTGGCCGCTGTTCCAGTCGACGGTCTGCAGCTCGAACAGGGTGTGCTGCAGCTGGGGGTCGTGGCTGCGTACGGCGGCCAGCAGCTGGTCCAGCCAGCGCTCCGGGTGCTTGCTGCCTTCCATCCACGGCATCGCCATCAGCGCGGTCTGGTCGTAGGCCTTGTTGAACAGGTCCAGGCGTTGCGCGAACCAGGCTTCGCTCTGCTGGCGCAGTACGGGCTCGGCATACAGGTTGCGTACCGTTGCCAGCTTAGGTCGCCAGCGCTGGGCGCTGTCACGCAGGGCCAGGGTGAAGTCGATCAGCGCCTGGGTGCGCGCGCTGCCGCCGTCGCCGGAGGACAGTGCGGGCAGTTCGGTGTCGCGCAGGTAGCCATCGTCGTGGAACAGCAGGCCTTCAAAGTACGAGTTGACCGCCAGGTCCTCGTAGATGTCGAGCATGATCTGGCGCGCTTTTGGATTGGTGAAATCCAACCGGTACATGCCGTCGGCATCGCCGTTGCGGATTGCCAGTGCCTTGCGCAGCACCGGATCGGGTAGCTCGAAGCCGAGCACCGGCAGCCACGCGTAGACCTTCACCCCGGCGCGCGATTTCAGCTGCCACGCGACGCGGCTGAACAGGTCCGCGCGCATCGGCATGTGGCGGTTGGGGAAGTACAGCGCATCGGCGGTGTTGTTGCCGTCCGGGTCGGCGAACGCCTGCAGGTAGACGTGGGTCGGCGCGATGCGCTTGACCCGCTCGATCAGTGCATCGAGATTGCGCGCCTGCTGTGCAGGATCGGGGTCATACACATCGTCCAGGTCGATCTGCAGCGCGCGGATGCCATCGAGCGCGACGTCGCGGCGCAGTTCGTAGGCCAGGCCCTCCACGGTCGGGTTGTCACTGACCAGGAAGCGTGCCAGCCCGTGCAGGTCGCTGGCCACCGGTGTGCTGCGGCCTTTCAGATCGAATGAAACCGGCATGCCCAGCTGCTCGGCGATGTCGTTGCTCAGCTGGTTGTAGGCGGCATACGGCCAGACAATGGCCCGTGGGCGTACGCCCAGGTGCTGTTCGATGCGCTGCACGCTGCGCGAGAGGTCGGCACGCAGGCGTTGTTCGTACTGGGCTGCGCTTTCGTAGCTGTGGGTGGCCGGGCTGTAGACGCGGGTCACCACCGCCGGCGTGGAGTTGCCCTGCGGATTGGCGAGCACGCCGTGATGCAGGTCATCGGTGTGGCTGGCCACTTCGATCAGGCCACTGTCATGCATCTGTTTCAGCTGTGCCCAGGTGACGAAGTCGTCACGCCCGAACGGGCGGTAGCCATAGTCGATGGTGCGCCCCGGCGCCATGTCCACGTAGTCGGTGATCACCGCCACCAGCGCCGGATAGCGGTAGGCCTGGAGCAGGGGGAAGGCCTTGTCATAGACACTGCGCAGGCCGTCGTCGAAGGTCAGCAGCACCGGCTTGGGTGGCAGCGTGGCGCGGCCCTGCGAGGCCTCGATCACCTGCGACAGCGAGACCGGGTGGTAACCGTGCGCGCCCAGCCAGTCCAGGTGCGCGGCGAAGTTCTGCGTACTCACCGCATAGGTATCGGCATCGCCCTTGGCGGCCACCTGGTCGCGGATGTCGTGGTAGCTGAGGATCAGCAGGCCGTTGTCGATCGCATCGAGATGCAGGGCCCGCTGGGCGAAGGCTGGCGGTGCAACGGCCAGCAACAGCAGCACGATCAGTCGCAGGATGCGGGCCATGTCAGTCTCCCCAGCGCAGTGCAGCTTCGAAGCCGATATGACGCTCGCGATGGCCGTCGTAGACCGGTCGCGACCAGCGCACGCCGTATTCGAATACGCGTCCCGGACCCAGCTGCCATTCGTGCATGTAGGACACCGACGGCACCAGCGCACTGCCGAAGCCATCCTGCCAGTAGTCGCCCAGCGAGACCGTCAGCCGGTGCCGGAAATGGCGCTCGTAGTGACGCCACAGCTGCTGGTCGATACGCAGGCCGATCTCGACCATGCGGTCGCGCTTCGGGTTGAAATAAGGCGCGTCGTCGCGGCTGCCGCGACTGGCGTACGCGCTTGCCAGGCCATCGACCAGCCAGCGCGGACGCGTCAGCAGCCGTTGTTCGAGGCCGGTACTGACCAGTTCGCGATGGTTGCCATCGTCGTAGCGGAAGCGGCTGGCGCCGAACATCCAGTGGGTCAGCTCGCTTCGACGGTAGTCCACCTGCGCGCTCATGCTGTCGGCAGTGATACCGGCCACGCGGGCCTGCATCGAGGCTTCCGGATCATTGCGCGCGGCTACCAGCCCGGCGTGCCAGTAATCATTGAACTGCCAGCCGACGCCTACGCGCAGGCCGGTGTCGCCGATGTGGTCGTTGGCGCGCAGTGCCGCGGCTTCCGCATCCAGCCGGCCGAAGCGGTAGCGCACGCCAGCCCCCAGCCAGAGCGGGTCGATGCGCTGGTCCTGGAAGTCGATCGAGCGGCGGTCGGCGAAGGCGAACAACCGCCAGCGGTCATCCAGCATCGGCGATTCGACTTCAACGCCGTAATGGCGATCGTTGTTGCCCAGTGGCGACGTGCCGCCGCCGCCCGAGCTGCGGCCGATGTCGGTCCATGCCTTCAGCTGCCAGCCGCGATGCGCGCGCCACGCCTGGTCCATGCGCTCGACCGCGGGTTGGGTGGGATAGCGCGCGATCAGATCGTCGTGCAGCGGCCGTGCCAGGTCATCACGCTGCAGGGCGACGTAGGCTTCTTCCATGCCCAGGCGGGCTTCGATGTCACGCGGGTCCAGCGCATGCGCCATCTGCTGCCGCTGCAGCGCCTGGCGTGGCCAGCCGCGCATCATGTACACGCTGCCCAGCGCACTCTGCAGCCCACCGTTGCCGGGTGCGATGTCGACCATCGATTCCAGGTCGTGCTGTGCGGTGCGCAGATCGCCACTGTAGGCGCGCACCATCGCCAGGTTCAGGTCGGCCTCGTAGCGTGACCAGTTCGGGTACGGTGATTTGCCATTGCTCCAGCGCCATGCCGGCTCCTTGTCGCGCCAGGCCTGCAGCAGGTCGATGGCCTTTTCCTGCTGTTCGCTTTCCAGGTAGGCATAGGCCAGCTCCGAATGCGAGGCGTCGCGGGTCGGGTCGCCTGCCACCGCCGCCTGCAGCACCGGAATGGCTTCCTGCGGATGCAGGGTACCCATCAGCGAATCACCCACGGCGGGAAGCACGTAGTCGGGCAGGGTGTGGCCTTCGGCCTGCAGCGCCCGTGCTTCTTCGCGCACCTGCGCATGGCGGCCCAGGCGGTTGAGCAGGATCAGCCGGTCCATGCGGATGCGCAGCGGCGCCTGCGCCGGCGGCGTGCCTTCGCCCCCCAGATAGCGCTGCATGCGGGCCAGGGTTGATTCGGCCTCCTCCAGCCGGCTGTCTTCGCTGCTGCTGTAGGCCAGGCTCCAGACCACCAGCTTGGCCAGGTAATCCCCTTCCAGGCGCTGCTTCTGGGCAGCGTCGAACAGCTGCGGGCGCTGCTGGTAGAGCTCCCAGGCCCGCCACGCGTTGCCGATGTCGCCCAGGGTCAGTACGCGCAGCTTGAACAGCAGATCGTCGTTGGGCTGCTGCTGGCTGGCGCGTTCGATCGCACCCAGCGCATCCAGCCAGCGGGCCTGGTCGCGGTAGCGGCCGATCTCGGCCAGCGCCGCCTCGCGGTCAGGCGGGGCAGCGCTGCCGGCCCAGGCCAGCGCGGTGCAGGCAAGGCCGACGCAGAGCGCCAGCCGGCGGTGGACAACCATTGGGGACCCCCTTGGCTTCCGAACCAGACAACCATGAAAACTGTGACGCACATCACATGCCAGCTTTTGGCGTGGCCGTGGCCCGCGTCACTCCCTTCGTGCATGCCGCCCTGCAAGGGCGGGTACAACCCGGACAGCGACCTGCAATGTCTTGTCTGAAACGAAAGTCCCCCGCACACCGAGTGGTGGCCCGGGCGGCGGTGCCGCCCCCATGCCCGATGCCGGCACGCGGCAAGGATGGGCATTCGTGGGCACTATCCGCCGGGAATTGTCAGTCCGGCGTCAAAATGGGCGTGAAGGCTGCGCGCCTGTGGTCGGGGCCGGCAGGCGGCCCCGCAGCATCACCAGAGGTCTTCCAGTTTGCGCGGCTTGCAGGCCACCCAGGACGCACACAGCATCAGGGTGGCGCAGCCGAACAGGAAGCTGAACGGGAGGGTCCAGCCGTCGCTGACGGTGTGCAGCCAACCGACCAGGAAGGGCCCCAGGCAGCTGAAGCTGTAGCCCACGCCCTGCATGAAGCCGGAAAGCGCCGCCGAACCAGTGGGGGTGCGAGTGCGCAGATTGATCAGGGTCAGCGCCAGCGGGAAGGTGGATGGGCCGACGCCCAGCAGGCAGGCCCACAGCAGCGGGGCCTTCATCGGCGCCAGCAGCAGGCCGGTGAAGGCGATCACGAACGAGAAGAAGCCGATCAGCACCAGCGGGAACGGGTTCTGCAGGCGCACCGCCATCGACGGAATCACCAGCGAGGGCAGCAGGCCCAGGGCCGAGAACACCGCCACCATCACGCCACCGAAGGCGGGCGTGCCACCGGCCT
Organism: Stenotrophomonas sp. GD04024; assembly: GCF_029837545.1. Classification (NCBI taxonomy): domain Bacteria; kingdom Pseudomonadati; phylum Pseudomonadota; class Gammaproteobacteria; order Lysobacterales; family Lysobacteraceae; genus Stenotrophomonas; species Stenotrophomonas sp. GD04024. Next base: position 28,958 of record NZ_JAOEDV010000045.1, read on the forward strand.
CGACCACGATGCGCGGCAGCCAGGTGAACATCGAATAGGTCATCAGCGAGGTCATGCCGAACATCAGCGTCATGCTCCAGCCCAGCGAGGTGCGCCAGACCTTGCCATGCGGCTGCGCGGTCGGATCAGTGGCATCGGCCTGCGGCTTCGGTGCGCGCGTGGCCAGCACCAGCCACGGCAGCGCGGCGGCCAGCGCCAGCAGGGCCCACATGCCCAGCGACACCCGCCAGCCCGCGGCGTTGGCCACCGGCACCGCCAGCAGCGCCGGCAGCATCGTGCCCAGCTGCAGCACGCTGATGTAGAGCGTGCTCATGGTGCCGACCTTGTTGGCGAAGTAGCGCTTCACCAGCGGCGGCACCACCACGTTGCCGATGCCCATGCCGGCCAGTGCCACCACCGAACCGAGCAGCAGCGTGCCGACATTGCCGGCGCTGGAGCGCAGCAGCAGGCCGGCCATCGCCATCACCATCGCCAGCAGCGTGGTGCGCTCCAGGCCCAGGCGTCGCGCCAGTGCAGGCGTGGCCACGCCGAACAGGGCGAACGAGGCGGTCGGCAGCATGCCCAGCACGCCGGTCATGGTGGTGCCGAAGCCGAACTGCTGGCCGAGCACGTCCAGCAGCGGCGTGATCGAGGTGACGGCGGTGCGCAGGTTGATCGCGGCCAGCAGGATCGCGGCGAACGCGAGGACGCGACCGTGCAGCAGCGACGGCGAATCGGAAGGGGAGGAACTCATCGGTGGTCCTTGCAGGTGTCGCATGCCGTGTCTTGGCGTGCAGCGCCGCACCGGGCTGTGCCGGCGCGGTGGGTGGGGGAAGGCCCATTGTACGTGGCTGGCGGGGTGAGGTCCCGTCGGCGCGATCTGTCGCGTTCTGCATAGCCGGGTGAGGGCGGCCAGTGCACCATGGATATGCGCCGTGATCCAGCCAACCCCTTGCGTTGCGGGCCATTGCGCGCGTTTGGCCGCGGCATGCACGCCGTGATGGACGCCGCAATGAAGTGCAGGGGGTGTGGGGCGTTGTTAGGTTCGGGCCACATCCATGGGCGAAGGATTGCAGGGTGGCAAGGACGTTGATTGTGGTGGGTGATGCAACCACGGGCGGTGGCAGGGTCATCTGCGGATCGCCGGTTACCGACATCGAGGGCATGCCGGTTGCGCGGGTGGGCGACAAGGCCACCTGCCCCAAGCACCAGCGCGTGGCCACCATCGTCAGTGGCGACATCACGCTGACGTTTGAAGGCCAGCCCGTCGCACGCCATGGCGACAGGCTCTCGTGCGGCTGCTCGCTGATTGCCGGCAAGCAATCCCGCGTCTATGTGGACATGGGCGGGGGAGGTGGCGGGGCTGACGGTGTCTGGCCCGCCGCTGCTGCCTCGGATCTGGCCCCGTTGCCCGTAGCGCTGCAGGCTGCCAAGGAGCCTGTGTGTGAGGAATGCCTGCTGGCCGCTTCTCGCTCCGGCGCACCGTTCCTGGGGCGCTGAATGAATCGATACGTGATTGTCGACGCAGCGGCGTACGCCGACACGCCCAAGGCGCTGGCCTGGTACGCCCAGGACCTGCCGCACCGGTCCCTGTTGGCGCGCCAGCCCGAGGCTGCGCACGCATCCGTCGGCCCGTGGCTGCTGCAGTTGCCCGCGCAGTCCCACACCCAGGTGGATGGATGGTTGCGGGCGCTGGAACTGGACAAGCCCGTCGTGGCCTGGCTGCGCAGTGAAGCCGGCTTTGAAGCCGTGTTCCAGCACCTGGAGGCCTGCCTGGACCTGCGCCGCCCCAACGGCACGCTGGCACTGCTGCGCTACTGGGATGGCCGCGTGTTCCTGCGCTTGCAGCGGGCCTTCACGCTGCAGCAGCGCAGGCAGCTGATGGGCCCGCTGCGGCAGTGGCGCTTCCAGATGCTGGGCCAGCACTACGCCCTGGAACGTGACGCGTTGTATGCAGCGGAGATCGGTTGATGTTTGAGATCAGCGAGGAACAGGAGGCCCTGCTGCGCCTGCCTGACCCTTCCACTTTTTTCCCGTTGTTGTGCCGGGAGATTCGCGAGGAGTACCTCGGCAGCGTCGGTCATCTGAGCGATGGCGCATTGATGGATGAGGTGGTGCGAAGCCATGACCATGCAGCCTATGTGCTGCGCATCACCCATCTGCCGGTGCTGGTGCGCTGGGTGAAGGCGGACGTGGCATGGGCGCGCGGTTTGCGGGCCGTCCCGGCAGCGGACATGTGGATGCGCAGCGCAGAGAACCCGAATCTGGCAGCGGCGGATCTGCTGTCGAATCTGGCAGGTCACTAGGAGCAACAATGGGCACCAGAATCATCGGCCCGCGGCCCTGGCTTGGGCCCGGCATGGGAGCCGGTAATGGCGGCGTGGATGAAGACGGCAACCCGGTGGACCCCTATGGCGGGCCGACCACCGGTGACGTGGCCGATGGCATTCGCGATGTGGTGGGCGATATCCAGCAGCGGGTGCGTGGCGAAGCCAAGCCGGATGCGCGCGCTGAGCCGACGGCCAAGGCGCGGGAGGTGGACTGCTCGCAGATGCCCGACGAGACCGCGTGCAACGAGTGCCTGCTGAAGGAAGGGTTCATTGGTCCACCCCGCACTGGGCGCTATGTCACCCGGCGCAATCTGATCAACTACGAGTACCAGCTGTACATCGCCAACCTGCGCTCGGCACCGCTGCGCTTTGGATTCATGGTGGCGGACAAGGCCGATCCGGCGCGGACGTTCTTCTCAGTGGATACGTTGTTTGACTATCTGCACCGGAAGGGCTTCTCCCGTACGGTGCAGGAGTGGCACTTCAACGCCTGTGAGTTTGATGGGTTCTGGTTGAAGGACTGCACGGTGGTGGAGGCTAAGGGGAGGTATGACCAGTTTCTGGATGAGAACGGAAAGGCGAAATACAAATTTGTGCGGCCCGGGGTCTTCGAGCCGCTAGGGTTGCAGATGACTCGACAGCGTTCCGCTATCGCGATCGCTGAGCCACAGGGAAAGCTCCTGTGGTTTTTCATGCAGCAAAAGACGATGGCAGCGGCCATGCAAATGGGCAACTTGGATCCTTCTCTCTGCAGATATGAACCCTTTCCTGGAGGTGGTGCATGATTCTTGGAGTGGAAACGAAACTCTGGACAGCGCCTGTTTCAAAAACACCGGACGAGCTGCTGCGCATCGCTTTGAATTTGACCGCGCTGCTGGCCGAGGTTCACCCGCTGATGAACCGATGGTACGCGCTGCCTTCAAGTAGTAAGGAGGATTCAATTCCGCTGGATGACGAGAATGGTATCTTGGCGCAAATGGCGCAGAAGATTCAAAAAAATCGAAAGCGTTTTGGTGACTTCGAAGAGCTTGGCGCTTCTGTCATGCTGTCCAATGTTGACAATGACCGTGATTGGAAAAAGCCGGGGGTAGTGGTGCTCGGCTTGAATCCGACAACCGGTTTCAATTTCCTCAGCGTGGATGGAATTGACCCATTTGGAGCGTCACTCCCGTCCCTATTGCGCAATGCACTGACGGAAATGGTGAAAGTGGTAGACCCATTCTTCGCAGCTACGGATGTCAAGGCACGATCGCCGGACAAAGGTTTGGTGGATTACCAGCTGGACCGGCGGCTCTACCAGCACAGGCGGTTCTTTGGCTGGATGGGCTTCGTGCCCGCGCAGATCGCCCACGCGCAGATACGCGACGCGCATGCCGTCCACCCGGTCGATGGCCTGGGTACGGTGATCGTCTCGGTGCCGGGTGTATTTGACCCCACCGACGACGCGCAGGTGGACAAGGTGCACCGCGTCGAAATGGATCTGGCCAGCTATGACCTGTTGCCGGTGACAGATCCTAACCTCAAGGGCTGAACAGACCATCCATCTGCCGGTGCTGGTGCGCTGGGTGAAGGCGGACGTGGCGTGGGCGCGCGGTTTGCGGGCCGTCCCGGCAGCGGACATGTGGATGCGCAGCGCAAAGAACACGAACCTAGCAGCGGCGGATCTGCTGTCGAATCTGGCAGGACACTAGGAGCAACGATGGGCACCAGAATCATCGGCCCGCGGCCTTGGCTTGGGCCTGGCATGGGAGGCGGTAACGGCAGCGTGGATGAAGACGGCAATCCGGTGGAACCCTATGGCGGGCCGACCACCGGTGACGTGGCCGACGGCATTCGCGATGTAGTGGGCGATATCCAGCAGCGGGTGCGCGGCAAAGCCAAGCCGGATGCGCGCGCTGAGCCGACGGCCAAGGCGCGGGAAGTGGACTGCTCGCAGATGCCCGACGAGACCGCGTGCAACGAGTGCCTGCTGAAGGAAGGGTTCATTGGTCCACCCCGCACTGGGCGCTATGTCACCCGGCGCAATCTGATCAACTACGAGTACCAGCTGTACATCGCCAACCTGCGCTCGGCACCGCTGCGCTTTGGATTCATGGTGGCGGACAAGGCCGATCCGGCGCGGACGTTCTTCTCAGTGGATACGTTGTTTGACTATCTGCACCGGAAGGGCTTCTCCCGTACGGTGCAGGAGTGGCACTTCAACGCCTGTGAGTTTGATGGGTTCTGGTTGAAGGACTGCACGGTGGTGGAGGCGAAGGGGAGGTATGAGCACTTTCTGGATGCCGATAACAATCCGAAGTATCACTTCGTCGAGAAGAGCATCTTTCTTCCTTGGAACGCCCAGATGGCCAGGCAGAAGGCGGCAATATCCATTGCAGGACGTCAGGCAAAACTTTCGTGGTTTTTCATGCAGGCGCGAACAATGGCGGCAGCTACCAGATTTGCAGGGTTGGATCCATTCATCTGCAAGTATCAACCTTATCCGGGAGAAGCGAGTTGATTATCGATGTGCAAGCCTGCCTCAAATCCCGTCCTGTAAGCAGGTCGCCTCTTGAAGTTGCCGAGCTTGTCGACAGTATCGTGGGAGAATTAAGTCCTCTGCATGCGCAGATGAGACAGTGGTACACGATGCCTGGAGGTCCGCGGGAGAAGGTTGTGTCGCTGGAAGAGCGCGACGCCGTTTTGAAGGTGATGGAGACGGATGTTGAGAAAACTCGCAGGGATCTAGGCGATTTCCGGAACCTTGGAGCATCTCTGATGATATCCAATGTGGCAAGAAGCCGTGATTGGAGGAACCCAGGGCTTGTTGTCCTGGATGTAAATCCAATGACGGGCTTTCATCGAATCAGAATGGGTGGGCTTGAGGAATTTGGTAAAGGTTTTCCGGGCCTTATGCTTCAGTCACTCATGATTCTTGTTGAGAAGCTTAATCCTGTATTTGCGAATGTTGATGTTAAGGCGAGGACGCCGGAGACAGGGTTGGTGGACTATCAAATAGACCGCCGCCTGTATCAACACCGGGAATTCTTTGGCTGGATGGGCTTCGTGCCTGCCCAGATCAGCCACGCGCGGATCCGCGACGCGCATGCCGTCCACCCGGTCGATGGCCTGGGTACGGTGATCGTCTCGGTGCCGGGCGTGTTTGATCCCACCGACGACGCGCAGGTGGATAAGGTGCACCGCGTTGAAATGGATCTGGCCAGCTACGATCTGTTGCCGGTGACAGATCCTCACTTAAAGGGCTGAGCACGACCACGGCCAGCCCTGGCCCCACCCGAAGCGCTTCCGTCGCCTATCCATGGAGGAAGCAAATGATCATTCGTGCTCAGGAAAATCTGTGGACAGCCCCCGTCTCACGCTCACCAGATGAGGTGCTGGGCTTGGCTTTGCTAACAACACAGAGCCTCGCACTACTGCACCCATCGCTGAAAAGATGGTATGCACTGCCTTCAAGTCTCAAGGAAGAGTGTATTTCACTCGAGGATTCGAGTGCGCTCCTGGCTCGAATGGAAAAGGATCTTGACAAGGATCGTAGACGTTTCGGTGAGTTTGAAGAGTTGGGTGCTTCCGTGACGCTGGCCAACGTGGACAATGATCGGGACTGGCGCAAGCCGGGATTAGCCGTGTTGGATTTGAACCCAACAACAGGATTCAACTCTTTCAGTCTTGTCAGGCCCGAGCCCTTTGGGGAGGCAACTCCTTCCCTGATGGTCAACGCTTTAATTGGGCTGGTGAAGACAATACGGCCGAATTTCGCGTGCGTTGATGTGAAGTCCAGAACGCCCGAGAAGGGGCTTCTGACCTATCAAATAGACCGGCGCCTGTATCAACACCGGGAATTCTTCGGTTGGATGGGCTTTGTGCCCGCGCAGATCACCCACGCGCAGATCCGCGACGCGCATGCCGTCCATCCGGTTGATGGCCTGGGAACGGTGATCGTCTCGGTGCCGGGTGTGTTTGACCCCGCCGACGACGCGCAGGTGGAGCGCGTTCATCGGCTCGAAAGGGATCTGGCCAGCTACAACCTGTTGCCGGTGACCGATCCTCACTTCAAGGGCTGAGCACAGCCACGACCGGCCCGCACCCACGCGAAGCGCCTCCGCCGCGCGCAGGGTGACGTAATCCGCACGACCCCCATCCTGCCGCGCGGCACAACGGCGCCTGCGGCTTAACACTGCCAAGCCTTTGCGTCCCTAGCTTCTGGACGCCCGCAGACGCTGTGCAACAATGTCGCGAATCGTACGAATTGTTGCAGTGGCGCGTTTGCCCATTGGCACATCGTACGTTGGCGTTTACACCTTCGCATGCCACCGGAAAAGGGTGGCCGGGACTGCAAACCCGAGCTTCAGCGTGTTTTACGCTTGCCAGCCGGCGTCGCTTCACGCGGCGCCGGCTGGCATTCCGTCCGCGTTCCATGGCGGGCGGTGCGTGGGGGTGTGCGCGAGCACATCCGCCCGAACGCTGAAGCCGGGTTTTTGCAGCCACGTATCGCCCGCCGCCCTTGTTCGGCGGCATCACCGTGTTCCTTGCATGGAGAATGCCCATGAAGACGTCTGATTCTTCCTTCCCGCCTACCGGTCACGCGCCGGCCAATGCCGATGTGGCAGGCGAGCCCATCACCTTCGTCGCGCAGTTGTGTGGCATCGACAGCGGGGGCGCATCGGATGGACGGCCCTGGCCCGAACGCCAGCTCAATCCCGGCCGTTGCATGGCCCTGGCCGATGCCGATTGCGCATTGGCCGGGCTGCGCACCGTACATGCCATTCTGCTGGCTGCCGAGCGGGCGCGGCAGGATGGCGGGCCGGACCAGGATGTGGGCGACCACGTGATCGAGGGTCTGATCCAGGCCAGTCGCGCGCTGGCCCTGTATGCCGGCCTTAACGTGCGGCCCTGCTGACTCCGGGCCGTGTGGCGGGGCAGGGCGGCTGCCTTGTCCCGTTGCTGCCATTCACTGGCAGTTGCCGGGGCGCCAGGCACAAAAAAACCCGGAGGACTGTTGTCTTCCAGGCTTCTTGGTGACCACCGAAGTGGTCGGGGAGACAGGATTCGAACCTGCGACCTCTACGTCCCGAACGTAGCGCTCTACCAGACTGAGCTACACCCCGAAGGGAGCCGCCTATTCTAGCGATCTACCCCGATGGCGGCAAGGGGTAAATGCTGTTTTCTTCACACTGCCGAAGCAGTGCCACTTCAGGGAACAAAAAAGCCTGGACGACTTCACCAGGCTTCAATGCGACCACATGAGTGGTCGGGGAGACAGGATTCGAACCTGCGACCTCTACGTCCCGAACGTAGCGCTCTACCAGACTGAGCTACACCCCGAAGGAGCCGCCTAAGATACCGTGTGAAGGCCAAGGCGGCAAGGCTTTTTTACGACTCAGTGACGATTTTCCTTCTCGATACGGTTCTGCTCGCGGGCTTCGAACCACATGCCGTTGAGGATGGCCACCGTCGAGGCGAGGCCGGCACCGAGAATC
>NZ_JAOEDV010000046.1:0-34941 GCF_029837545.1 Stenotrophomonas sp. GD04024
CCGGGCAATTGCCGGATTCGCGTCAACACCTTGACGCGGCGCGCCTATAATGGCCGCCTCGATCAAGGAGTGACGACATGAGCGGTCCGGCGCGGCGGAAGCGGTGGGGATGGGCGGCGGCGTTACTGGCAGGAGGCCTGTTGCTGGGCCTGGCCGGCTGCCGCAACGACAGCGGGCAGTTGCCCAAGGCCAGCGGTGAAGCCATCACCACCAAGTCCGAGCAGGTGAAGGAATTCACCCTGCTGCGCGCCTACCCGGACCAGAAGAATGACGGCCTGTCGCTGGCGCTGGAGTTCTCGCGCCCGCTGGTCGGCACTCAGGACTTCGACAAGCTGGTGCGCTTCGAAGAGAAGGTCGGCACCGATGACAGCAGCTGGACGCTGTCCGACGACGGCCTGACCCTGCGCTACCCGTTCGTCGAGGCCGGCAAGGAATTCAGCCTGGTGGTCTCGCCGGACCTGCTGGCCGCCGATGGCAGCCGCCTGGGCAAGGAACTGAAGCAGAAGGTGTTCAGCGGCGAGCTAAAGCCGGTGGTCGGCTTCGCCTCGCAGGGCAGCGTGCTGCCGGCCAAGGACAGCCGCGGCCTGCCGGTGGTCTCGGTGAACGTGCCGGAGGTCGACGTCGAGTTCCTGCGCGTGCGCGAGAAGGACCTGCCGACCTTCTTCAGCCAGTACCAGCGCGGTGGCCGCCGCGGCAGCTGGGAACTGAGCAGTGACTACGAGCGCAGCCCGATCAACAAGCTGGCCGAGCCGGTCTACGTCAACCGCTTCATCCTCGGCGGCAAGCAGAACGAGCGGGTGCTGACCTACCTGCCGACCCAGGACATCAAGGAGCTGCAGGAGCCGGGCCTGTATTTCGCCCTGCTCAAGCGTACCGGTGACTATGAAGGCGAGTTCGATACCGCGTTCTTCTCGGTCAGTGACATCGGCCTGCATACCCGTGCCTACAAGGACAAGCTGTTCGTGCACACCGCCGGCCTGAAGGACGGCGCGCCGCTGAAGGGCATCGACCTGCGCGTACTCGATGCCAAGGGCGAGGTGGTGCTGAAGGGCAGCACCGACGGCAACGGCAATGCGCTACTGAACTACACCCTGGATGCCACCCATGTGCTGGTCGCCAGCAGTGGCAAGGACACCAGCTTCCTGCCGTTCAACCAGCCGGCGCTGGACCTGAGCGAGTTCGCCGTGGCCGGCCGTGACAACGCGTGGTTCGACGTCTACGCATGGTCGGGCCGTGACCTGTATCGCCCGGGCGAGACCGTGCGCCTGTCCGCGCTGCTGCGCGACAACGATGGCAAGCCGGTCAAGGCGCAACCGGTGTTCCTGCGCCTGAAGCAGCCCGACGGCAAGACCTTCCGCGAGACCCGCCTGCAGCCGGGCGACCAGGGCTACATCAACTTCGAGCAGGTGATCCCGGCTGAAGCGCCGACCGGGCGCTGGCAGGTCGAGTTCCGCACCGACCCGGCCAGCAAGGAAGCGATCCAGGGCATGACCCTGCGCATCGAGGAGTTCCTGCCCGAGCGCATGAAGCTGGACCTGGACAGCGCGCAGAAGACCCTGAAGCCGGGCGAGGCGCTGCGCCTGCAGGCCAATGGCGCGTACCTGTATGGCGCGCCGGCCGATGGCAACCGCTTCACCGCGCGCATGGCGGTGGCGGCCGAACAGAAGCCGGTGGAGGGCCTGCCGGGCTACTTCTTCGGTGACCCGACCCTGCAGCTGCCGCGCGAAGCCAAGGACGTGGTCGATACCACGCTGCCGGCCAATGGCCAGCTGCGCGAGGACGTGGCATTGCCGGAAGAGGCGGCCAAGGCCAAGGCGCCGATCGCGGTGGTGCTGTCCGGCAGCCTGTACGAGACCGGTGGCCGCACGGTCACCCGTACCCTGAAGCGGGTGATGTGGCCGGCCAACGCGCTGGTCGGCGTGCGCCCGCTGTTCAACCCCGATGATGGTGCCGATTCCAATGGCAATGCGCGCTTCGAGCTGATGCGCGTGGACGCCGCGGGCAATCCGCAGCCGGCCAAGGGCCTGAAGATCACCCTGGTGCGCGAACTGCGCGATTACCACTGGACGTTCAACGACAACCGCTGGGACTACGATTTCACCCGCCGCTTCGAGAACAAGGAAACCCGCACCGTCGACGCCGGCAGCAGCGCGGTCGCCTTCGATTTCCCGGTGGAGTGGGGCGAATACCGGGTGGACGTGTTCGATCCGTCCACCGGCCTGACCAGCCGCTACCCGTTCCGCGCCGGCTGGAGCTGGGGCGATGACAACCGCGGCCTGGACGCGCGCCCGGACAAGGTCAAGCTGGGCCTGGACAAGACCGGCTACAAGGCCGGTGACACCTTGGAAGTGACGGTGACCCCGCCGCACGCCGGCAAGGGCATCCTGATGGTCGAGACCGACCGCATGCTGTACGTGCAGGACATCGAGGCCAAGCCGGGTTCGACCTTCAAGATTCCGGTCACCGCCGACTGGGAGCGCCACGACGTCTACATCACCGCGCTGGTGTTCCGCGGCGGCAGTGCGCCGAGCAAGATCACCCCGGCCCGTGCCGTGGGCGTGGTGCATGTGCCGATGGACCGCAAGGGCCGCACCGTGGCCGTCGGCCTGGTCGCGCCCAAGCAGATGCGCCCGGAGCAGGACCTGCCGGTAACGGTCAGCGCACCGCAGCTGGCGGGCAAGACCGCACACGTCACCGTGTCGGCGGTGGATGTGGGCATCCTCAACATCACCCGCTTCCCGGTGCCGGATGCCGGCGCGCACTTCTTCGCGCAGCGTCGCCTCGGCATTGATGCCTACGACATCTACAGCCGGGTGATCGAGAGCTTCGACGGTGGCGCCGGCAAGCTGAAGTTCGGCGGTGACATGGCCCTGCAGGCGTTGCCGCAGGCCAAGCGCCCCACCGCCCGCGTGCAGACCGTGGACCTGTTCTCCGGCCCGGTGCAGCTTGATGCCAAGGGCATCGCCCGCATCCGCCTGAAGGTGCCGGACTTCAACGGCACCCTGCGCGTGTCGGCACTGGTCTACAGCGATGACCAGTACGGCAAGCGCGACGTGGAAACCGTGGTGCGTGCGCCGATCCTGGCCGAGGCCAGCATGCCGCGCGTGCTGGCGCCGGGCGACCGCAGCACCGTGACCCTGGACGTGCAGAACTTCACCGGCAAGCCGGGCCAGTTCAACGTGAAGGTGGAAAGCGAGGGGCCGCTGAACCTGGGCGAGGGCAGCCGCAGCGTGCAGTTGAATGCCGACGCCAAGACCACGTTGAGCTTCCCGCTGTCGGCACGCGAGGGCCACAGCGTGGCCAAGGTGCGGGTGCGCGTGGACGGGAACGGCTTCAAGGCCGATCGCCGTTACGAGCTGCCGGTGCGTGCGGCGTGGCCGCAGGTGCTGCGCTCGCAGGTGCGCACGCTCGATCCGCTGGCCGCGGTCAGCCTCGACAACAGCCTGACCGATGGGCTGATGTCCGAGTCGGTGAATGCACGCCTGCTGGTCAGCCCGCTGCCACCGATCCCGTTCGCCAGTGCGCTGCAGGGCGCGCTGAACTACCCGTATGGCTGTGCCGAGCAGACCACCAGCAAGGGTTACGCCGCGCTGATCCTGGATCAGGCCACGTCGTCGATGCTTGGCGCCGACGGCCTGGACGCCAAGACCCGCCGCGAGCGCATGGAAGGCGCGTTCGGCCGCCTGGCGTCGATGCAGGTGGCCAACGGCAACTTCTCGATGTGGGGTGACGATGGCTACGTGAACCCGTGGCTGACCCCTTACATCACCGAGTTCCTGCTCGACGCCAAGGATGCCGGCTTCGCGGTGCCCGACAACGTGCTGCAGAAGGCGCTCAACCGCCTCAGCGAGGACCTGCTGTCCGGTGGCAACCAGTTCTACGGCCAGGACGACCGCGAGAAGCTGAAGTTCGCCAACCAGGCGTATTCGGGCTATGTGCTGGCCCGGGTGAACCGCGCGCCGCTGGGTACCCTGCGCACGCTGTACGACAACGAGCGCAGCAAGGCGGTCGGCGGCCTGTCGCTGGTCCACCTGGGCGTGGCGCTGTCGCTGCAGGGCGATGCCAAGCGTGGCCAGGCGGCATTGGCCGCGGCCTTCGCCAAGTCCAGCAGCGAACGCCCGTCGTACTTCGGCGACTACGGCAGCGCGATCCGTGATGACGCGCTGATGATCGCGCTGACCCACGAAAACAAGCTGGCCAAGCCGGCCTGGGATGCGCGTGCGGTGGATCTGGGCCGTGGCCTGGATGCGCGCCGCAATGCCGGCTGGATGTGGCTCAGCACGCAGGAACAGGTGGCCATCGCCCGCCTCGGCAAGGCCCTGGCTGCCAACCAGAAGGCGCTGGTGGCCGGTGAGCTGGTGATCGGCGGCACGACCGAAGCGATCAGCGAACGCAAGCTGTTCGGCCGCAACTTCAGCGCCAGCGAGCTGGCCAGTGGCGTGCGCTTCACCCCGCAGGGCCAGCCGCCGATGTTCGCCAGCATCGACGTGGCCGGCATTCCGCGCAGTGCGCCGGCACCGGACAACAGCGTGCTCGGCATCGAGCGCAGCTACTACGGCACCGATGGCAAGCCATGGTCGCCGCGTCCGCTGAAGGAAGGCGAAGCGCTGATCGTGCGCGTCACCGTCACCGCCGATACCACGATGCCCGACGCGCTGCTGACCGACCTGCTGCCGGCCGGCCTGGAGATCGAGAACTTCAACCTGGGCGATGCCAAGCAGTGGGCCGACGTGGTGGTCGATGGCATCACCATCAGCGACCGTGGTGAAGCGGCCGACACCAAGCACGAGGAGTTCCGCGACGACCGCTACGTGGCCGCGCTGAAGCTCTCGCGTGGCAGCAAGGCCAGCGTGTTCTACCTGGTGCGTGCGGTGACCCCGGGTACCTACTCGGTGCCGCCGCCGCTGGTGGAGGACATGTACCGCCCGCAGCTGCGTGGCGTGGGCCGCAGCAACCCGACCACGATCACGGTGGTGCAGCCGTGACCGCGCGGACGGGCCGCGACGGCGCGGCCCGTCCCACTGGCAACCTGCAATGAAACGCACGATGACGACCCGGCTGGCGGCCCTGCGCCGCTGGCTGCGGCCGCTGTGGCCGTGGCTGCGATGGGGCACGGCCGCTACGCTGGCGCTGCTGCTGGTGCTGGATTTCGCCTTCCCGCCGCCGCTGCCGAAGCAGCGCGATACCAGTACCCTGGTGGTGGCTGCCGACGGTACGCCGCTGCGTGCGTTCGCCGATGCCGAGGGCGTGTGGCGCTATCCGGCGTCGATCGACAGCGTCTCGCCGTTGTACCTGCAGGCGCTGCTGACCTACGAAGACCGCTGGTTCTGGCGGCATCCGGGCATCAATCCGCTGGCGATCCTGCGTGCCAGTGGCCAGCTGCTGCGCGGCGGCCGCATCGTGTCCGGCGGTTCGACCCTGACCATGCAGGTCGCACGCATCCTCGACCCGCACACGCGCACGCCGTGGGGCAAGCTCAAGCAGATGCTGCGCGCGGTGCAGCTGGAAGTGCACCTGAGCAAGCGGCAGATCCTGGCCCTGTACCTGGAGCGCGCGCCTTACGGCGGCACTATCGAGGGCGTGGAAGCGGCCAGCTGGGCCTACCTGGGCAAGCCGGCGGCGCAGTTGTCGCACGCCGAGGCAGCGTTGCTGGCGGTGCTGCCGCAGGCGCCGAGCCGGCTGCGCCCGGACCGCCACCCGGAAGCGGCGCAGAAGGCGCGCGACAAGGTGCTGTCACGCATGGCCGAACTGGGTGCGTGGACGCCGGACGAGGTGGAGGACGCGCGCATCGAGAACGTGGTGGCACGCTCGCTGCGGCCGCCGCTGCACGCCGCGCTGCTGGCCCAGCGCCTGCATTCGGCGCATCCGGGCCAGGCACGCATCCAGAGCAGCATCGACATCGGCCTGCAGCGCACGCTGGAAGAACGCGTGGCCAGCTATTTCTCGACGCTGCCGGAACGCACGTCTGCAGCGCTGTTGGTGGTCGACAACCAGACCCTGCAGGCGCGCGCCTATGTCGGCACCCTGGCGTTCGGCGATCGCCAGCGGCTGGGCCACGTGGACATGGTGCAGGCCTGGCGCTCGCCGGGCTCCACGCTCAAACCATTCCTGTACGCGATGGCGCTGGATGATGGCCTGATCCATTCGGAAAGCCTGCTGGTCGATGCACCGCAGAGTTTCGGCAGCTACCGCCCCGGCAATTTCGACATGGCGTTCAACGGGCCGATCGGCGCCGCCAGCGCGTTGCGGCTGTCGCTCAACGTGCCTTCGGTGGACCTGCTGCAGCGGGTCGGCGCGGCGCGCTTTGCCGCGCGCCTGTCGCACGCCGGCATCCAGCTGCGTTTCCCGCCCGGCAGCACGCCCAACCTGTCGTTGATCCTGGGCGGCACCGGCGCGCGCCTGGAGGATCTGGTCGGCGCGTTCGCTGCGCTCAACCGCAATGGCATCGCCGGCCGCGTGCGCTACACCGATGACGAGCCGATGATCGAGCGCCGCCTGGCCTCGCCGGGGGCCAGCTGGATCGTGCGCGAGATGCTGGAGTCGAACCCGCGCCCGGGCTACAGCGTCGGCACCTTCGACGTCGGTGGCCGCCCGCGGGTGGCCTGGAAGACCGGCACCAGTTATGGCTACCGCGATGCGTGGGCGATCGGCAGTACCCGCCACTACACCGTGGGCGTGTGGGTGGGCCGTCCGGACGGCACGCCGCTTCCCGGCCAGTACGGTGCGGTCACCGCCCTGCCGCTGATGTTCGAAGTGGTGGACAGCCTGCCGCGCCAGCGCGGTGACTCGGCTGCCGCACCGATGCCGGCCAGCGTCAGCCAGGAAGACATCTGCTGGCCGACCGGCGAGCGGGCCGAAGGCCTGCCGGCCGCACTCTGCCAGCGGCGGATGCCGGCCTACCTGCTTGAGGGCGCGGCACCGCCAACCTTCCCCGAGCGCGAAGCACGACGCTGGCAGCCGGGCCGACAGCGCTACCTGGCCGATGCCCGCAGCGGCCTGCGTGTATCCGCCGATTGCAGCGCGCCCCATGAAGAAGTGGCGCGTGAGATCGCGCGCTGGCCGGCGCTGCTGTCGCCCTGGCTGTCCAGCGCCACGCGCCAGGCCTCGCAGCTGCCGCCGTTGTCGCCGGATTGCCGTGATGATGGCCGCGAGGCCAGCGTCGCGCTGCACATTGACGGGCTCAATGACGGCGCCACGCTGGCGCGCGCGCCGAATGCGGAGCATGGCGTGCGCCTGCAGCTGCGCGCACTGGGCAGCGAGCAGGCGGTGGACTGGCTGCTGGATGGGCGCTGGATCGCACAGACCCGTGGCGCGCAGCTGATGCAGCGTGAGTTTGCCGACCCGGGCGCACACACCCTGACCGCGCTGGCGGCCGATGGGGCATGGACGCAGGTGCGGTTCAACGTCCTCCGGTAGGTGCCGCCCTGGGTCGGCGCTCGGTCCAGCGCCAACGACATCGTCGTGCTCTGGTAGGTGCCAACCTTGGTTGGCACGCGGCAAAGGCGCCCACCAAGGTGGGCATCTACCAGATCATTCCCCGATCCACCCATCCAGCAGGTCGGCGAATTCGTCGGCGTGTTCCTCTTCCTGCGCCAGGATCTCTTCGAGGATGCGTTTGGTGGTGGTATCGCGGTCGCCGATGAAGTTGATCATCTCGCGGTAGCTGTCGATGGCGATGCGCTCGGCCACCAGGTTCTCGCGGACCATGTCGCGCAGGTCGCTGCCTTCCTTGTACTCGGCATGCGATCGTGCGGTAAGGGTATCGGGGTTGAAGTCTGGCTCGCCACCGAGCTGGACGATGCGCTCGGCCAGCTTGCCGGCGTGTGCCTGTTCCTGCTGTGCATGCTCGAGGAACTCGGCCTTGACCGCGTCGGCCAGCATGCCCTTGGCCATGAAGTAGTGCCGGTAGTAGCGCAGCACGCACACATACTCGGTGGCCAGGGCATGGTTGAGCAGCTTGATCACCACCTTGCGGTCGGCGCTGTAGCTGTCGGTGATCGCACCATCCTCGATGTTGCGCCGGGCGCGGTCACGCAGGGTCTTGCGGTCACTGATGCCGGGAATCTTCGCGGCGGGCTTGGGGGCTTTGGCTGGCTTGCTGGACATGGCTGGCCGTTTCCTCTTGCGGTTGGTAGTCAGGTGGGCAGGTGCTCCAGCACGTACTCGGCTGAAGAGACTTCGAACTGGCCGGGCTGTTCGATCCAGGCTGCGCGCACTACGCCGTCGACCACGTACAGGGCGAAGCGGCGCGAGCGGATGCCCATGCCCGAGGCGCTGGCATCGAGTTCCAGGCCGAGCACGCGGGTCAGTTCGGCATTGCCATCGGACAGCATCAGCAGGCCATCGGGCACATTCTGCTCGGCCGCCCAGGCCTTCATCACGAACGGATCGTTGACCGCCATGCAGTAGACGTCGATGCCGCGCTGGCGGAACGCCTCGAACTTTTCGACGTAGCCGGGCAGGTGACGCGCTGAGCAGGTCGGGGTGAACGCACCGGGCACAGCGAACAGCACCACCTTGCGTGCGTCGAACAGCGAATGCGTATCGAGCGTTTCGATGCCCTCGCGGATGCGCTTGAGGGTCACTTCCGGGATGCGGTCGCCAACGTGGATGGTCATGGTGAACTCCTTGCAGGGGCAGGCTAGTGGCCGGCATGGGACAGGGGCGTCAAGACATTGGAAAACCCGTGTGCAGGCCCCATCTTGAGGCTTTGCGGCGGGGGCTTCCAGCCATAGCCTGGGGCAGGGGGATGGCAAGCGCATTGCGCAGGATCAGTCGGCCTCACCGGGGCCGCACGATGGGCGGCGTAGCATCGCCGGCGCGTAGAATGAACCCGGGGCGGCGCCACCGGCGCGGCCGAAGCGAATCGAGGTAGCTGGATGGAATTCAAGGATTACTACGCCACCCTGGGGGTGGAACCGAGCGCGGGCGAGGCGGAGATCAAGACCGCCTACCGCCGGCTGGCACGCAAGTACCACCCGGATGTCAGCAAGGAGGCCGGGGCCGAAGACAAGTTCAAGGCGGTCAACGAGGCCTACGAGGCGCTGCGCGATCCCGAGAAGCGCGCGGCCTACGACCAGCTGCGCGCGCAGGGGTACCGCCCGGGCGAGGAATTCAACGTGCCGCCGAACTATGGCGGCGCCGGTGGCTTCAATTTCGAGGAAGTGTTCGGCGGTGGCGGCCCCAATGGCGGCTTCAGCGACTTCTTCGAGAGCCTGTTCGCACGCCAGCGTGGCGGTGCCGGCCCGGGGCCGGGTTTCAGCAGCCAGGGCCATGCGCCCAACCGTGATACCCGCGCCAAGCTGTCGGTTCCGCTGGAGGCGGCCTACAACGGCGACAGCCTGCGCATCACCGTCAACGGCAAGCAGCTGGACGTGCGCGTGCCCAAGGGCATCCGCCCGGGTCAGGTGATCCGCCTGGCAGGGCAGGGCAACCACGGTGGCAACCTGCTGCTGGAAGTGGAGTACGCCGCGCACCCGCAGTTCGAGGTCGATGGCCGCAACATCCTCTACACGCTGCCGGTCACGCCATGGCAGGCCGCGCTGGGCACCAGCATCAGCGTACCGACCCTGGGCGGTGCGGTGGAGCTGAAGATCCCGGCCGATTCCGATGCCGGCCGCAAGCTGCGCCTGCGCGGGCGCGGCCTGCCGGGCAATCCGGACGGCGACCAGATCGTTGAAATCGAAATCGTGGCCCCGGCTGCGACCGACGAGGCGCAGAAGAAGGCCTACCGGAACCTGGCCAAGGCGTTCGGCGAAACCATTTGAAGGTAGTGCCGGCCGCTGGCCGGCAACTTCATTACCCCGGACGGTGATGCGTGGCTGCCGGCCAGCGGCCGGCACTACCGTGCGCGTCTCGGCTGCCGGGCAATCCGGACGGCGACCAGATCGTCGAGATCGAGATCGTGGCCCCGGCTGCGACCGACGAGGCGCAGAAAAAGGCCTACCGGAACCTGGCCAAGGCGTTCGGCGAAAGCATTTGAAGGTAGTGCCGGCCGCTGGCCGGCAATTTCATTGCCCGGGACGGTGATGCGTGGTTGCCGGCCAGCGGCCGGCACTACCGCGCGGGCTTCAGCCCTGCCCGGCGAACACCCGCTCCAGCACCTCGGAGAGTTCGTCTTCCGAAAACGGCTTGGTGATGTAGGCCTTGGCGCCCTGGCGCATGCCCCACATGCGGTCGGTGTCCTGGTCCTTGGTGGTCACCAGGATCACCGGGATGTGCCGGGTGGCCTCGTCGCGGGCGAGGGTGCGGGTGGCCTGGAAGCCGTTGAGGTTGGGCATCACCACGTCCATCAGGACCAGGTCGGGCAGCTCGGCCTTGGCGGTTTCGACCCCGGCGGCGCCATCGGTGGCGGTCAGGATCTGGTGCCCGAGCTTCTCGACGATGCGCTGTATCCCCAACAGCTGCGACGGTGAGTCGTCGACGATCAGAATGCGTGCCATGTTGTTCCCCATGTAATGCCCGCAGTGTAGTGCGGGCACATTACCGGCGGGAGGGGCGCGCGTGCCGTCCGTCGCCTGCCTGCGACGTTCAGTCGATCCGCACCACGGTGCGGCCCAGCGAGCCGCCGGCCAGCATCCGCTCGAACACCGCCGGCAGGCCATCAAGGCCGACCTCGGCGGTGCAGATGCGGTCCAGGTGCTGCGGTTTCCACTCGTTGCCCAGGCGTGCCCACACTTCCTCGCGCAGCGCGCGTGGTGCGTTTGCCGAAGACACGCCCAGAAGCGACACACCGCGCAGGATGAACGGCATCACCGTCATGTCCAGCGTCGGGCTGGCAGCCAGGCCGGCGCTGACCACGCTGCCATAGGGCACGGTCTGCGCCAGAAGGCTGGCCAGCATCGGGCCGCCGGCATTGTCGAGGCCACCGCCGAAGCGCGCCGACTGCAGCGGGCCGGTGTCGGCCAGCGCCGCGCGCGGCAGCACCTCGCTGGCACCGATGGCGCGCAGGAAGTCGGCCTGGTCCGGCTTGCCGCTGATCGCGTGCACGCTGTAGCCGGCACAGCTGAAGATCGAAAGCGCCAGCGCACCGACGCCACCGCTGGCGCCGGTGACCGCCAGCGGGCCGAGGTCCGGGGTCTGCCGGTTGTCCTGCATGCGCAGCAGCGCCAGCGCGGCAGTGAAGCCGGCGGTGCCCAGCACCATCGCCTCGCGCGGGCTCAGCCCGGCCGGCTGGGCAATCACCGCGCGCGACTCCAGCCGCACGTACTGGCTGTAGCCGCCGTCACGGGTCTCGCTGAGGCCGCAACCGGTGGCCAGTACCGCGTCGCCTTCACGCCAGTCCGGGTCGGTGCTGGCGACCACGGTGCCGGCCACGTCGATGCCGCCCACCAGCGGGAAGCGGCGCAGGATCTTCCCTTTGCCGGTGCCTGCCAGCGCATCCTTGTAATTGACCGAGGACCAGTGGGCGCGGATCAGCACCTGGCCGGGGTTGAGGTCGTCGACACTGAGCCGGGCCAGGCCACTGCGGTAGCCGGCGTCGTCGTTTTCGATGCGGAAGGCGGTGAACGGGGTGGTGGGGGCCATCGGCGCTGCCTGACTTCGAGGAAAACGCCACCTTACCCCGTTGCCCCCCTTTCGATCCTGCCGATCCGCCCCATCTTGTATGATCGGTAATGGTTTCACGGCTGGCGCCGCGGGAAGGGCCCGCGCCGCAGCCCACATCTTGATGGAGCGTGCATGGCCTGGAATACACCCGGCGGCAACAAGGGCGGACAAGGCCCCGAGGACAATCGACGCGGGCCGTTCGGGTCGCGCGGCGGTGGCAATGGTGGTGGCTGGGGTGGACTGCCCGGGCCGCTGAAGGACCTGTTCGACGGCGGCATCGTGCGTTGGATCGTCGCGGCCGTGGTGCTGCTGGTGCTGTTCTCCAGCTTCCAGCTGATCGGCGAACAGCAGCGCGGCGTGGTGCTGCGCTTCGGCCAGTTCTCGCGGATCCTGCAGCCCGGCCCGAACTTCAAGCTGCCGTGGCCGATCGAATCGGTCACCAAGGTCAATGCCACCGAGATCAAGACGTTCTCGATCCAGGTGCCGGTGCTGACCCGTGACGAGAACATCGTCAACGTCTCGCTGAACGTCCAGTACCGCATCGACGACCCGCAGCAGTACCTGTTCGGCACGGTCGATGCCAACCAGGTGCTGGAGCAGTCGGCGCAGAGCGCGGTGCGCGAGGAAGTCGGCCGCGCCGACCTCAATGCCGTGCTGAACAACCGTGGCCCGCTGGCCGTGGCCGCCGAAGAGCGCCTGCAGGCGCTGCTGAAGGCGTTCAAGACCGGCCTGACCGTGACCGGCCTGACCCTGCAGGACGCCCGTCCGCCGGAGGAAGTGAAGCCGGCCTTCGACGAGGTCAACGGCGCCCAGCAGGTCAAGGAACGCCTGATCAACGAAGCCCAGGCCTACGCCGCCAAGGTCGTGCCGGAAGCCCGAGGCCAGGCCTCGCGCGCCCGTACCACCGCCGAGGGCTACAAGCAGGCCGTGGTGTCCAAGGCCGAGGGTGACGCGCAGCGCTTCAGCCTGTTGCAGGCCCAGTACAAGGACGCCCCGGAAGTGACCCGCAAGCGCCTGTGGCTGGAGACCGTGCAGCAGGTGCTGAGCGAGAACCGCAAGGTGATCGGTGGCGATGGCCGCCAGCTGATCTACGTGCCGATGACCGGCGATACCCGTCCCAGCACCTCGGCCCCGGCCGCAGTGGCGAACCCGGACGTGGTGATGCCGTCGCTGCCGGGGGCAGCGGCGGAAGCTTCCCGTGATCCGGGCCGGCCGGTGGGCCGCCCGACCGGGCGACCGAGCGGCCGTGAGGAGGGCAGCCGATGAAGAGTCCAATCTGGATCGCCGTGATCGTAGCGGTAGCGCTGGGCCTGCTCGGCTCGGTGTACGTGGTCCGCGAGGACCAGACCGCCATGGTCCTGAACCTGGGCAAGGTGGTGCGTTCGGACATCAAGCCGGGCCTGCACTTCAAGGTGCCTGTGGTGGAAACGGTGAAGGTCTTCGACCGCCGCTTCCAGGTGCTCGACACCGCCCCGGCGCGTTACTTCACCGCCGAGCAGAAGGACGTCAGCGTCGACTTCTTCGCCATCGGCTACATCTCCAACGTGGGTGACTACTTCCGTGCCACCGGTGGGGATCCGCGCATCGCCAATGCCCGCCTGGCCCCGATCATCACCGACTCGCTGCGCAACCAGATCAACTCGCGCACCCTGCAGCAGCTGGTCTCCGGCGACCGCAGCGAGCTGATCGCCGAGCAGCTGAAGGGGATCAACGAGGCCGTGGCCGGGCTGGGCATGCAGATGATCGACCTGCGCATCAAGCAGGTGGACCTGCCGACCGACAGCCAGGTGATCAACGACGTGTACGAGCGCATGCGCGCGCAGCGCAAGCAGGAAGCGGCCAAGCTGCGTGCGGAAGGCGAGGAACAGTCGCTGACCATCCGCGCCCAGGCCGACCGTGACAGCACCGTGCTGATCGCCGAAGCCGAGCGTGATGCACAGCGCCTGCGCGGTGAAGGCGATGCCGATGCCGCCCGCATCTACGGCAAGGCCGGCTCGGCCGACCCGTCGTTCTACGCGTTCTACCGCAGCCTGGAGGCCTACCGTGGCTCCATGACCGACGGCAACGGCGTGATCGTGCTCGACAAGAACGACCCGTTCCTGCAGTACCTGAAGAACGACCGCTGAGGTCGCAGGGCATTACCCCACGGGGCCCGGCCAGATGCCGGGCCCCGTGCTTTTTCCGGAGTCCCCCCATGAAAGATCTGTTCGCCGCCGTCTGCCTGGTGGCGGTGCTGGAAGGCCTGTTCCTGTTCGTTGCCCCGTTCGCCTGGAAGCGCATGGCCGAGCGCCTGCTGGACCTGCCCAGCCCGGCCCTGCGCAGCTTCGGCGGGCTGGTGCTGCTGGCCGGGCTGAGCCTGCTGTGGTGGGCCCGGCATTGAAAGGGTAGTGCCGGCCGCTGGCCGGCAACCTGGCATTGCCGGCCAGCGGCCGGCACCACCGGGAAGGCGCCTGACCGGCCGGTGAAGCCGCCCGTCGGAAAGGTGGCACCCGACCCCGGAAACCCGGATAATGCACAAAAGCCGGACGGGCCTCCCCGTTCGGCTTTTTCCGTGTCTGGGCCTTCCATCGCCGGCGCTCCCCGTTTGGAGCCGCCATCCAGGTGCTGGCCAGCCCCGCCACGGTTTACCCGTCCGCGGCCCCGATGGCCGCAACAAATCGAGGAGCCCGTCATGGGTCAGTCTGTCGTAGTGTTGGGTGCCCAGTGGGGCGATGAAGGCAAGGGCAAGATCGTCGATCTGCTCACCGAGGAAATTGGCGCCGTGGTGCGCTTCCAGGGCGGCCACAATGCCGGCCACACCCTGGTCATCAATGGCAAGAAGACCGTCCTGCACCTGATTCCGTCGGGCATCCTGCGTGACGATGCGCTGTGCCTGATCGGCAATGGCGTGGTGATCTCGCCGGCCGCGCTGCAGAAGGAAATCGCCGAGCTGGAAGCCTCCGGCGTGGAAGTGCGTTCGCGCCTGAAGATCTCCCCGGCCGCGCCGCTGATCATGCCGTACCACATCGCTCTGGACCAGGCGCGCGAACGCGCTGCCGGCGGCAAGGCGATCGGCACCACCGGCCGTGGCATCGGCCCGGCCTACGAAGACAAGGTGGCGCGTCGCGGCATCCGCATCGCCGACCTGCATTACCCGAAGCAGCTGGAAGAACTGCTGCGCACCGCGCTGGATTACCACAACTTCGTGCTGACCAAGTATCTGAACACCGATGCGGTCGACTTCCAGAAGACCTTCGACGAAGCACTGGCCTTCGGCGAGTACGTGCAGCCGATGAAGTCCGACGTGGCCGGCATCCTGCACGACCTGCGCAAGCAGGGTAAGCGCGTGCTGTTCGAAGGTGCGCAGGGCGCACTGCTGGACATCGACCACGGCACCTACCCGTACGTCACCAGCTCCAACACCACCGTCGGTGGCGCACTGGCCGGTTCCGGCGTCGGCGCCGATTCGATCGACTACGTGCTGGGCATCGCCAAGGCCTACGCCACCCGCGTCGGCGGCGGCCCGTTCCCGACCGAACTGGACGACGAAGTCGGCCAGGGCATCCGTGACCGCGGCGCCGAGTACGGTGCCTCGACCGGTCGCCCGCGTCGTTGCGGCTGGATGGACATCGTTGCGCTGAAGCGCGCCGTGGCCATCAACGGCATCAGCGGCCTGTGCATCACCAAGCTGGACGTGCTGGACGGCATGGAAAAGCTGAAGGTCTGCATCGCCTACGAATACAACGGCAAGCGCACCGAGTACGCGCCGCTGGACGCGCAGGGCTGGGAAGACTGCACCCCGGTGTACCTGGAGTTCCCGGGCTGGAGCGAGAACACCCACGGCATCACCAACTGGGACGACCTGCCGCCGGCCGCACGTGCCTACCTGCGTTCGCTGGAAGAGCTGGCCGGTTGCCCGATCAGCATCGTCTCCACCGGCCCGGACCGCGACCACACCATGGTCCTGCAGGATCCGTTCGCCTGAGGTAACGCTGTTCAACTGAAAAAAGAGCGCCGCGACTCCCTGTGGGGTCGCGGCGCTTTGTTTTGGGCCGGTTTCATCTGTCGGCAGCCCGTGCGGGCTCCAGTAGTGCCAGCCCATGGCTGGCAGAACCGAAGCCACCAACATGTCGCTTTCAGCACGCCAATTCGGCCGACCACGTCAAATTCTCCCAAGCCACACATCCCTGATGCTCCCCGCATACAACTTCTGGTAAGCGATAAACGTCACGCGCCATTCTGAAGTGAGGGTTGTTTGCGTCACCGCGCGTCGCTCCCATCCGCGCATCAGCACAGTCGCGGCTGTTCCTGTCGCATCCACCATTCCCCGCGCATGCAACACTTCGCCCTGCGCTCTCGATTCATCCGAACCTTTCTGATTTTTCTCATTGAATCGAACATGCAGGCGTAGACACCATGGCGCGCCACCGGAAAAGGGTGGCCGGGCGTGCAAACCCGAGATAGGTGTTACTTACGCTTGCCAGCCGGCACCGTCCTGAAGCGGTGCCGGCTGGCAATCCGTCGGCCTTTATGGCGGGCGGTGCGTGGGGGTCTTCGGACCCGCCGGTCATTGGTAACTATCTATCCCGGTTTGCAACCCGCACCGTCCGCCACCCCGCCTCCACGCGGTGGCGCTGTCACGTACAGCTACGGAAGCCGACGCCATGACCACTCGCAAGACCCCGCCGTTCCATGTTGTTGAGCCCATCAACGACGACGCCAATCCCGCCGACGATCTCAGCACGTTCCAGGGCTGCCTCACGCGCATCCGAGATGGCGAAGGCTCCGATGGCATGCTCTGGCCGGAGGAAAACCTGTCCGACGGAAGACGTCAGTCCCTGGCGCGGATCGACCGTGCGGCCGTGGGCATCCTCACCGCGGTGGAGATGCTGCATGCGGCCAACCGTTGCGCCACCATGGCGACGCCGCGCAGGCACCTGGACGAAGGTGTGGTGGAAGGGCTGTTCTTCGCCTGCCGCGAACTTGCCGAGCTGGTCTGCAGGGAAGTCAGGCCGGCCTGACCTCCTTCCGCATGTGCGATGCCCAGCCTGGCCATATGATGGGGCAAGGGACTGGGATATGCGCTGCATTCCGTCCCTGGCCAAGCCGCGGTAGGGCACACTGGTGTAGTCAAACTGACGTGCCAGATCGTGCGTCTCAAGCAGCCGGCCAGCGGCCGGCACTACAATCCTGTGGGGGGGAGTGCGGGCAGTCGAATCACTCTTCCGTCAGAACCTGCCAGCGAAGTATTT
This sequence comes from Stenotrophomonas sp. GD04024, assembly GCF_029837545.1. Lineage (NCBI taxonomy): Bacteria > Pseudomonadati > Pseudomonadota > Gammaproteobacteria > Lysobacterales > Lysobacteraceae > Stenotrophomonas > Stenotrophomonas sp. GD04024. The sequence continues at coordinate 16,779 of NZ_JAOEDV010000046.1, forward strand.
CATCGGATGAGGAAGGGCCTTCCAGAACGGCCGGGCGAGATAAGCGTATGACCTTCCCGGTCGCGTTGAATTACATGCGTTGCTAGTGATCGGTGGCAATGCAAATACCAGTGCAAGCGGAGCAATTAAGATATCGGCACTAAGTAAACGGGAACATTCAGATAAGGCTGTTCCGCTGGATGGTGTTGAAGCGGTCAATCGCTCATGTTTCCGGGCATTATATAATCGAGTACGCCGAGCCACGGTCTCGACCCGGCAGGTGCTGACGAGTTTCCGAGTCGCATGGGGCTGATCTCGGTCAGCATGACTACCGCACCTTCGCCAATTTGAAAGCCTTATGCGTATTTCCATCCAGACCATCGTGGGCAAGGTGTTCAGGGTTCGGTGCGCTGATCACGCTTCGTCGCCCCGGTCAGGCAAATTGGTTGGCGTGTGCGCCATGACCACCTGTAAGCTGCACTATTACCCGGTGCTAGATTTCCGCAATAACCGCCAAAGCTGGTTGCAAGATGGGCATGTTTGCGAAACTTCAGGCCTTGGGGAAGGATTGGTTTCGCAGCCTGTCTCTCCCTGAGATATCATGGATGCGCAACCTGTCGCGAGATAACTGCTAGTCGTGAAACTGATAGATGTCTCGCAAATGCTCAAGAATTAATTTTGATCTCGTGCTGTAATAGCATTGGCGCGGGGTCTCCGAAATCTCTCTGTCCAACGGAACCAAGGCAGACCTATCCGGTGCCGCGCTCGACTTGCTCAGCTGCGGACGAATAGACTTCAAGATGGAAGGAATATACTCGGGAAGCTTCCCCTTGCTAACCTTGGCATTTATCATTTCTAGCATCCTTTCTTGGAACTCGATATCTGCATCGGCGTGCGCAATCAATAATAGCAGTGCATTTATTCCATTTTCACCAATCTCACTGGTTCCGGGGAACTCGTTGGTAGCGAAATATTGCTTCATGATAGAGAGATTTCTGGCATTTACCTTTCGCAATCTAGTTGCCGCTTTGTCGGCCTGTGCGCTATCGTAAAAAGAATTGAAGATGGCCAGCGCATTCTGATCCTGCCTAATCATTGTTGAGATCGTGGCGAAAAGATCAGGTGCAAGAATTTGCTCACCAGCTTCAATATCGTCCGCGAATGTTGTCTCGGATTCAGGCCTCCATTTGCAGGTCTCGGAAGATTGTAGGTCAGCAAGCTGGGCCGCCATCTGGCGTATCCGCCAGATTTCCTCGTTTTCGTTGTCTGTATCTCCACGAGCAACTGCGCTGCCACAGAAGAGTAAAGTCAAAAATGCCATATTGGTGACATGCATAACTCTGGTCTCAGGGGTTGCCGATATACGTAATGTTTTTTCCCGCACTATTGCCTCGATTGAAGGCTTCAAATTCATCCTTCCATCTAGCATGATCTGGTGATCCAACGAAGTCGACAGGTGCAGGGAATTCCTTCTCGTATTGGTCAACGACGCCGCCGTAGCAGAGCAGTGAAGCGGTTGCCGAAAGAATCTTAATGTTGGGACACCTGTTTTCTAAGAATAGAAATGCACCTGACGGATTGAGCTCGATAAATCTCCACTCGCCATCACTTCCTATCACGAAATCCGCGCTGGCAATGTTGATATCAAGCTCGCGCATTGTTCTCTTGAGTCCAATTTCTATATCGCCAGGAACCGGGCGCATTTCATATGATAGGTCACTATCCTCCATCGTTCGGAAGTCAATCTTGCCTGCGACTTTGTGGTTCATGGAAAGTGCAAAAATCTTCTCTCCTATGACGCCAACCCGAATGTCTGCAGCAGTAGACAGATATTCCTGGTAGATGCAAGGTGTCGTGCCAATCTCCTGATCAGTGCACTGGTCGAGCTGCTCAACATCAATGATATTAGCGAATGTCGTCCGCTTCTTGGCAACGGACTTGTCTAGCCAACTATAGGGGTTGAATGGCTTGATGACCACTTTGCCCTGCCTTCTTACAAAACTGCGCACCAGTACTGGGTCTGCAGCAATAAGCGTCTCAGGAATCCTTAGTCCGCAATGTGCAGCTACTGCCAACTGTTGACTCTTGATTTCTGATGTGACGACACTTGATATTCTATTAATCCATTGAACTCTGCGGCTGACCGTGCTGGCGGTCGACCCGGCGCTGGCCGGCCGTGCGGCCTCGGTGGACCTGCTGCCGCCGATGGACGTGCTGAAACTGACCGACCTGGACTACCTCTGGCTGTGGCCGTTCTTCTTCTGGCCGCCGGTGGCGCTCCTTTTACTGATTGCCGGTGGCGGACTGGCGGCTGCCAGCATCGCGCTGCGGCGCTGGCGACGCCGTCCTCCACCCCGGTAGCGCCGGGCCATGCCCGGCAGTGCACTTGCCAAATACCCAATTTGGGTAGGATCGTGCCCAAATCGGGCATCACTGCGACTGGCTCTGCCAAGCGGCAGACGCGCTAGCCTCCCGCCCGCAGCAGCGGGTACGGATTGATCGACTCGCCCTTCCACCATTGCTTCTCCGGCCCCAGCACGTGCACCTCGAAATGCAGGTGCGGGGCCTCGGCGCTGGCATTGCCGGTGCTGCCGACGTAGCCGATCACTTCCCCGCGCTTGATCACCTTCTTTTCTGCCAGCCCATCGGCATAGCGTTGCAGGTGCGCGTAGTAGTAGCACCAACGTCCGCTGGGTTCGAACTGGTAGATCGTCAGGCCACCGCGCTCGCTGTCGAACAGCTTTTCCACGGTGCCATCAGCCACGGCCAGCACCGGCGTCCCGGCGTCGGCCATGATGTCGATGGCATCGTGTACGCGCCCTTCGCTGCGTGCATCGGTGAAGGTGTCGAGCAGCTGCGAGGCTTCGATGCCCTGTACGGGCAGCAACAGGCCGGTTGGCGTGCCGCTCGCGTTGGCCGACGGTGCCACCGATGCGGAAGGCGCTGCATCCAGCTGCGGAGCTGCAGGCGCCTTCACCGGCGTTGCAGCCACTGTGGGTTGCGGGGCAGGCTGGGCAACGGCCACCGGCTGAGCCGCATCGCGGCGCAGCCACCAGCCAGCACCCAGGCCCAGCAGCACGCCCAGCACGATCAGCTGCGAAAGGCGCATCGCATCACTCCTGCATCACGACGGGAACGGAGGTATCCACGGCATCGGCTACGCGCAGCGCATCCCAGTTGGTCATGCGCACGCAGCCGTGCGATTCGGTCTTGCCGACGTGGCCGGGCTCGGGCGTGCCGTGCAGGCCGTAATGCGGCTTGGACAGATCGATCCACACCCGGCCGACCGGATTGTTAGGGCCCGGCGGCAGCGTGGCCTTTTTCTCGCCCTTGCGCGCATCCCAGAACAGTTTCGGGTTGTAGTGGAAGGGCGGATCGCGATACACGCCGAGGATCTTCCATTCACCGATCGGCAGCGGGTCATGCTGGCTGCCGGAGGACACCGGTACCTGCGCGATCACCTTGCCCTGCGCATCCAGCAGCTGAAGGGTGGAGTCGGATTTGTCGACCACGATCTTCGTGGCCTTCGGCAATGCGGCCGGTGCGATGTTGGGGACCTGGATGCGGCTGCCCGCCTTGGCCAGATCGACGCCGGGGTTGAGCACCTTCAGCAGTTCCGGCGAGGCGTGGAAGCGCTCGCCGAGGGCTTCGGCCACGCTGGCGTAGCCCAGCGATTTCAACTTGGCCTGTGCGGCAGGCCCTTTGGGAATCGCCTGGAAGGGGCCGGCCACATCCTCGGCGGTCAGGGTGTAACTGGCCAGCGGCCCAACCGTATCGGCCTGCAGCGCTTTCCAGGTGGCGTCGTCCAGTTCCCCCGTCACGGTCAGCCCGCGCGCTGCTTGGAAGCCGGATACCGCCCGGCGCTGGTTGCTGCCCACTTCACCATCGATCTGGCCCGGCGAGAAATTCGCGCGATCCAGCAGCACCTGGGCGTGCAGGGCAGAGCGTGGCGCGGTATCGGGTCCGGCCTTCTCGGCAATGGGCTCCGGCAGCTGGGCCGGCGGCGGCACCTGCGCGAAGGCGGGGGACACCAGCAAGGACAGGGCGAGCAGGGCGGGGCGGTATACGGGCATGGAGGACTCCGGCAGATGGCAGCTCCACCCTGCCCGGAGAGGCTGCGCAGCCCCCGTGAAAGCGACCTGATGCCGGCATGATCAGGGCAGCCCTGGCGTGGCCCGGGCCCTTGTCGCAGAAGCGACGTGCGTGGCCTCACCAAGGTGAACGGCTGCCGACGCCCGTGTGTGTTGCCGATAAAGAATGCCGGCAGCGCGGCCGATACGGGCGCATCCCCCCGTTTTGGATGTACCGATGAACTACTTGAGGAATGTCAGGGTCGCCTGGCGTCTTGGGCTGGGCTTTGGCCTGTTGTTGCTGCTGGTTGCCGCCGTGGTGGCCACGGGTGCCACCGCCAGCGTCGTGCAGAAGCGCGCAATGCAGCAGGTGGTCGATGTCAGCGTGGCCAAGGTGCGCCTGCTGTCGCAGATGCTCGATGCCAACAACCAGATGATGGTGGTGCGCCGCGAGATGCTGATCCGCCAGGGCGATGACCGTGACCACGACGAGCAGCGCATTGCCGATCTGGTCAAGCGCTACGAGGCCAGCTGGTCCGCCTACCAGGCGCTGCCCAGCGATGCCGACGGCAAGGCCATTGCTGAAACCATCGCAGCCAAGCGCGCCCTCGCTCGCCCGCTCAACAAGCAGACCAGCGAGTTGATGGAGCAGGGTGACTATCCCGGCGCGGTGGCGCTGACCCTGGGCCCGGTGCAGGAAGCGGCCAACGGCTGGAACAAGGCGCTGTCCGATGGCGTGGACTTCGAAGAGAAGGAAAGCCGTGATGCAGCCGCCGAGGCGATCCGCCTGGGCGAGCGCAGCCTGCTGCAGCTGCTGGTGCTCGGCGGCGTTGCATTGCTGGTTGGCATTGCTGCCTCGGTGATGATCGGCCGCAGCCTGACCGCTCCGCTGGCGCGCGCAGTGAACCTGGCCGAGCGCCTGGCCAAGGGCGAGCTGGACCAGGAATTCCGGCTTGGCGGTCGTGACGAATTGACCCAGCTGGGCCAGGCCATGGCCAGTGTGCGGCAGAGCGTGCAGGCCGCGATCGGCGCACAGCTGCAGATGGCCGAGCAGCACGAGGCGGGCGCGATCCGCTATCGCATGGATGCCAGCGCTTTCCCGGGTGACTTCGGGCGCATGGTGCAGGCCACCAACAGCCTGGTCGAATCGCACGTGCAGGTGGAACTGCTGATGGCCGAGGTGATGCAGCGCTACGCCATCGGCGACCTCAGCCGTGACCTGCCGGACTACCCGGGCGAGAAGGGCGCGCTGACCCGCACCCTGGCCGCGGTGAAGCAGAGCCTGATGGCGATCAACGCGCAGATTGACGAGCTGGCCCGCGCCGCGCGCGCTGGCGACTTCAGCATGCGCGGCGACGCCGCCGCATTCCAGTACCAGTTCAAGGCGATGGTCGAGCACCTCAACGGCATGATGGCCAGCTCGCAGGCCAGCATCGCCGATGTCTCCGACGTGCTGCGCGCGATCTCGCACGGCGACCTGACCGCACGCATGGATGGCGAGTACGACGGCGTATTCGCCCGCATGCGCGACGATGCCAACACCACCACCGCGCAGCTGACCGGCATCGTGCGCGGCATCCAGGTGGCGGCAGACAGCATCAACAACGCGGCGCAGGAACTGGCCGCAGGCAACAACGACCTGTCGCGCCGCACCGAGCAGCAGGCGGCCAATCTGGAAGAGGCCGCTGCATCGATGGAGGAACTGACGTCCACCGTGCGCCAGAATGCCGAGCTGGCCCGCCAGGCCGACAGCGAAGCACACGCCGCCGGTGCCGCGGTGCGCGAGACCGAACAGGCGATGGCACAGATGGCTTCGGTGATGGGCGAGATCGACCAGTCCTCGGCCCGCATCTCGGAAATCTCCACCGTGATCGACGGCATTGCGTTCCAGACCAACATCCTCGCGTTGAACGCGGCGGTGGAAGCTGCCCGCGCAGGCGAGCAGGGCCGTGGCTTCGCCGTGGTCGCCAGCGAAGTGCGCACGCTCGCGCAGCGCGCCGGTGTCGCCGCCAAGGAGATCAAGGAACTGATCGAAGATGCTGCCGCCAAGGTGAAGAGTGGCCTGGCAGTGACCGTTGAATCCGAAGCTGCGATCGCACGCGTGGCCCAGGCCAGTTCGCGCACCACGCAGCTGATGAGCGACATCGCTGCGGCGAGCAAGGAGCAGGCCGCCGGTATCGAGCAAGTCAACCAGGTGGTGGTGCAGATGGACCAGGTCACCCAGCAGAACGCCGCGCTGGTGGAGGAAGCCACCGCTGCCAGCCGTGCGCTGGAAGAACAGGCACATGCGCTGACCACCTCGGTGTCGGTGTTCAAGGTGGAAGGCGCAGCAGCTTCCGCCATGCCGCGTCGCGCGGCCTGAGCACGTCACTTACGTTGGAAATGTGCGGCCGCAGGGCACTGCGGCCGCGTTCCGGTGGATGGCTCGCGATCAGCCACTGGCGCGGGTGCGCGCCGCCTTCTTCGCCGCCGCTTTGCGCACACTCTTCTTCGCGGCACGGGTCTTGGCTGCCTTCTTCGCGGCGGCACTGCGTGACGCGGCGGTGCTCGCCTTCGTGGCCGGCGTCTTGCGAGCGGGTGCCTTCTTTGCGGCGGTCTTCTTCGTTGTGGCCTTGCCGGCAGTCGTCTTCCTGGCGGCGGTCTTCTTCGCAGGCGCTTTCTTAGCCGCGGTCTTGCGTGCAGCCGTCTTCCTGGCTGCCGACGTCGTGGCCGATTTCTTTGCCGGTGCCTTGCTGGCAGTGTTCCCGGCACTCTTGCGCCCACTGCCGCTGCGCTTGCCACCCCCGTCCTGCTTGTTCACGGTGGCCCAGGCGATGCGCTCGGCCGTGCCTTCGCTGGCACCGCGCTGGCGCTCGCTCTCTTCGATGTGCTCGGCCTGGCGCTTCTGCTTGTCGGTATAGGCGGATTTGTCACCGCGTGGCATGGCGGGGTCTCCGGTGGGGGCTGGCCCCCACGGTGGCCCTGGCGGCGTTAAGCACAAGTCCCGCAAGGGTGATCGCACCGGCAAGGCCGCCTCGGCTATGCTTGCCGCATGCGAGTCGAGCCCGCCGACATCGAAGCCCTGTTCGACGCCATTCCGGACGTGCTGTTCTTCATCAAGGACCGCCAGGGGCGTTACACCCACGTCAACCAGACCATGCTGCGACGGCTGGGCCTGCGCGCGCGCAAGGATGTGATCGGGCGCACCGCGGCCGAGATCTACCCGACCGGGCTCAGTGCGGACTATGTCGACCAGGACGCCCGCGTGCTGTCCGGCGAGGTGATCGAGAACCTGATGGAGCTGCACCTGTTCGCCAACCGCGAACCAGGCTGGTGCTTGACCTGCAAGCGTCCGCTGCTGGTCGATGGGGCCATCGAGGGCCTGATCGGCATTTCCCGCGACCTCGGCCAGAAGGACAGCCTCGGCACCCAGTACGAGCAGCTGCGGCTGGCCCTGGCCCACCTCAATGCGCATTACGCCGAGAACGTGCGCATGCAGACCCTGCTGGACATCACCGGCTTCTCGCTGTCCAAACTGGAGCGCAGCTTCCGCAAGGTGTTCCAGATGACCCCGCAGCAGGTGCTGACCCGGCTGCGGATCCAGATGGCCATGCACCTGCTGCACGGTGACGACAGCATCGCCTGCATCGGCCAGGCCTGCGGTTTCAGCGACCAGAGTGCGTTCACCCGCAAGTTCAAGGCTGAAACCGGTTTCTCGCCGCGTGCCTATCGGGCCCGTATCGGTGGGAACGTCGGCGAACCGGCCCTGGCCTGAGCCGCCTGCTGCGCTGTGCCTATCCCCGTGGGCACGGGACAGGGTAAGGTGTCGCCCCTGTAGCCCGCCGCCAGCCCTGCCGATGCCCAATTCGATTCCGACCGCTTCGCCGTCCCGCCTCGGACATTCGCTCAAGCCCCGCCAGCTGATCATGATGGGCCTGGGCAGCGCCATCGGTGCCGGATTGTTCCTCGGCTCGGGCGTGGGTGTGCAGGCGGCCGGTCCGGCGGTGCTGGTGTCCTATCTGGTCGCCGGTGCGCTGGTGATCATCGTGATGAACGCGCTGGGCGAGATGGCGGCGGCCAAACCGACCAGCGGTGCGTTCTCGGTGTACGCCGCCGATGCCATGGGCGCCACGGCCGGCGCCACCGTCGGCTGGCTGTGGTGGGTGCAGCTGGTGATCGTGATCGCCGCCGAGGCGGTGGGTGCGGCCGGCCTGCTGGCCACGGTGTGGCCAGCGATACCGGTACCGATGGCGGCGCTGGCGTTCATGCTGTTCTTCACCGCAATCAACCTGCTCGGGGTGAAGAACTTCGGCGAATTCGAGTTCTGGTTCGCCATCCTCAAGGTGGTGGCGATCCTGGCGTTCATTGCCATCGGCGTGGCGCTGCTGATGGGCTGGCTGCCCCAGGTGACCTCACCGGGCCTGAGCAACTTCACCGAGCATGGCGGCTTCGCACCGAAGGGCCTGGCTGGTATCGGTGCAGCGCTGCTGGTGGTGGTGTTCGCCTTCGGCGGCACCGAGATCGTGGCCGTCGCCGCCGCTGAAACCGAAGACCCCGAGCGCAGCATCGCGCGTGCCATCCGCACCGTGGCTTGGCGCATCCTGGTGTTCTACATCGGCTCGCTGAGCGTGATCATCGCCGTGGTGCCGTGGACCAGCGAGGCGCTGAAGTCGCCGTTCGCCGCGGTGCTGGATATCGCCCGTATTCCGGGGGCGGGCACCGCCATCACCCTGATCGCGGTGATCGCGCTGCTGTCGGCGCTCAATGCCAACCTCTACGGTGCCTCGCGCATGATGTATTCGCTGGCGCAGCGCCGCGAAGCCCCGGCCGTGCTTGGCTGGACCGATCCGCGCCAGGTACCGGTGGTCGCTGTGCTGGCCAGCGTGCTGTTCGGTTTCGCCGCCACGGTGATGGAACTGCTGTTCCCGGACCGGGTACTGCCGGTGCTGCTGAACATCGTCGGTTCCACCTGCCTGCTGGTGTGGACGCTGTCGCTGGTCTCGCAGCTGGTGCTGCGCCGCCGCGCGGATCGCCTGGGCACGCGCCTGCCGTTCCGCATGGCCGGTTTCCCGTGGCTGACCTGCTGCGCGCTGGCGATCCTGGCGCTGATCTTCGGCCTGCTGCTGAGTGAGTCGCATACCCGCCTGCAGTTCCTGTCGATGGTGGCACTGACCGCCACCATCGCCGCTGGCAGCGCCATCGCGCGGCGGATGCGCGAGGCGTGATGGAAGCTGCCGGCCAGCGGCCGGCACTACCACGGGGGCTGCACATCGGGCGTGCGATGCTGATTGTGTGGGCCGTCACCGGCCCGTCGAACAGGAGTTCCGCATGCTGCGCAGCCGTCCGTTCCTGATGTTCACCGGCCAGGCCGAAGCCGCCCTGGCCCTGTATGCCGAAGCCTTTGCCGATTTCCGGTTGCTGGCCCTGCAGCGCCACCCGGAGGGGGCCGGTGCCGGCGTGCCCGGCCAGGTCCGCCAGGCCATCTTCCTGCTCGGCGGCACCCACTACCTGTGTTTTGACAGCCTGGACGTACACGACTTCACCTTCTCGCCCTCGATTTCGCTGTTCGTCGAGTGTGCCGGCGCCGAGCAGTTCGAGCGCGCGGCGCGGGTGCTGGGCGAGGGCGGTCATTGGCTGATGCCGGTGGGCGACTACGATTTCAGCAACCGCTACGGATGGGTGCAGGACCGCTTCGGCGTGTCCTGGCAGTTGAGCCTGGGGCAGATGCCGGACCCGTGATCGGATTTTTGTGGGTGTGGACCTTGCTCCACAGACCCTTGAAAAAACGGCCCGCTTGCGCGGGCCGTTTTCATTTCCGATGGATCGAAGGCTTACGCCTCGACTTCATCGTCCTTGTAGGCATCGACCGGGATGCAGGCACACATCACGTTCTTGTCGCCGTACACGTTGTCGACGCGCGCTACCGGCGGCCAGTACTTGCTCTGCTTCAGGCTGGCCAGCGGGAAGGCGGCCAGTTCGCGCGGGTAGGCGTGGGTCCACTCGCTTGCGGTCACTGCGGTGGCAGTGTGCGGTGCGTTCTTCAGCGGGTTGTCCTCGCGGTCCAGGCGGCCGTCTTCGATCGCGCTGATTTCCTCGCGGATCTGGATCATCGCGTTGATGAAGCGATCCAGTTCGTGCAGCGATTCGCTCTCGGTCGGTTCGACCATCAGCGTGCCGGCCACCGGGAAGCTCAGGGTGGGGGCGTGGAAGCCGAAGTCGATCAGGCGCTTGGCCACGTCCTCGGCACCGATGCCGCTGGTCTTTTCCAGCGGACGCACGTCGAGGATGCACTCGTGCGCCACCAGGCCGTTGCGGCCGGTGTACAGGGTCTTGAAGTGCGGGGCCAGGCGCTTGGCGATGTAGTTGGCGTTGAGCTGCGCGACCTGGGTGGCCTTGCGCAGGCCTTCGCTGCCCATCATGGCGATGTACATCCAGCTGATCGGCAGGATCGAGGCGCTGCCGAAGCTGGCCGCGCTGACCATGCCGACCGGGCCGTGGTCACCCAGCTTGCCCGGCAGGAACGGGGCCAGGTGCTCCTTGACCGCGCACGGGCCGACGCCCGGGCCCCCACCGCCGTGCGGGATGCAGAAGGTCTTGTGCAGGTTCAGGTGCGAAACGTCCGAACCCCACTTGCCCGGCTTGGCCACGCCGACCAGCGCGTTCATGTTGGCACCGTCGGTGTACACCTGGCCGCCGTGCTGGTGGATGATCTCGCAGATCTCCACCACCTCTTCCTCGAACACGCCGTGCGTGGACGGGTAGGTCATCATGATCGCGGCCAGGCGGTCGCTGTACTTCTCGGCGTTGAGGCGGATGTCCTCGACATCGACGTTGCCGTTGGCGTCGGTCTTGGTCACCACCACCTTCATGCCGCACATCTGCGCCGAGGCAGGGTTGGTGCCATGCGCCGAGTCCGGAATCAGGCAGATATCGCGATGACCTTCACCGCGCGAGCGGTGGTAGGCGCGGATCGCCAGCAGGCCGGCGTATTCGCCCTGCGCGCCGGAGTTCGGCTGCAGGCTGACCGCGTCGTAGCCGGTGCATTCGACCAGCATCGCTTCCAGCGTGTCGATCAGTTCCTTGTAGCCCAGCGCCTGGTCGGCCGGCACCAGCGGATGGATCTGCGAGAACTCCGGCCAGGTCACCGGAATCATCTCGGCGGTGGCGTTGAGCTTCATCGTGCACGAGCCCAGCGGGATCATCGTGCGATCCATCGCCAGGTCCTTGTCGGCCAGCGAACGCAGGTAGCGCAGCAGTTCGTGCTCGCTGTGATGGGTGTTGAACACCGGGTGGGTCAGGAACGCGGACTGGCGCAGCAGGCCGGCCGGGAGCGCGTCGGCGGTGCTGGCATCGAGTGCGTCGACGTCGGCCTGCGCACCGAACACGGCAGCCAGCGCGACCACGTCGGCGCGGGTGGCGGTTTCGTCCAGGCTGATGCCGACCGAGTCGCTGTCGATCGCGCGCAGGTTGTAACCGGCGGCGCGGGCCTTGGCGTGGATCTCATCGGCGTGCACGCCGGTGACATGCAGGGTGTCGAAGAAGTCGCCACCGACCTGCACGCCGGCCGTGCGCAGCGCCGCGGCCAGGATCGAGGCCAGGCGGTGGGTGCGGCGGGCGATGCGGGTCAGGCCGTCCGGGCCGTGGTAGACGGCGTACATCGACGCCATCACCGCCAGCAGCACCTGCGCGGTGCAGATGTTGGAGGTGGCCTTCTCGCGGCGGATGTGCTGCTCGCGGGTCTGCAGGGTCAGGCGATAGGCCGGGTTGCCCTGCGCATCCACCGAGACGCCGATCAGGCGGCCCGGCATCGAACGCTTGTAGGCATCACGGCAGGCCATGAAGGCAGCGTGCGGGCCACCGAAGCCGAACGGCACGCCGAAACGCTGGCTGTTGCCGACCACGATATCCGCACCCCATTCGCCCGGGGCGGCCAGCAGGGTCAGCGCCAGCAGGTCGGTGGCCACGGCGACCAGGCCGCCGCGTGCGTGCACGGCATCGACCAGCGCCTTGTAGTCGCCGACCTGGCCGAAGGTGTCCGGGTACTGCAGCAGCAGGCCGAAGGCTTCCGCTTCCAGTGCCTCGGCCGGGGTGCCGACGCGCAGCACGATGCCCATGGGCTCGGCGCGGGTGCGCAGCAGTTCCAGCGTCTGCGGGTGCACGGCGTCGTGCACGAAGAAGGTGTCCGACTTCGACTTGGCCGAACGCTTGGCCAGGGTCATCGCTTCAGCGGCGGCGGTGGCTTCGTCCAGCAGCGAGGCGTTGGCGATTTCCATGCCGGTGAGGTCGGCGCACAGGGTCTGGAAGTTGATCAGCGCTTCCATGCGGCCCTGCGAGATTTCCGCCTGGTACGGGGTGTAGGCGGTGTACCAGGCCGGGTTTTCCAGGATGTTGCGCAGGATCACGTTCGGCGTGTGGGTGCCGTAGTAGCCCTGGCCGATGAAGCTGCGCAGCACGGTGTTCTTGTCGGCGATCGCACGGATCTTCGCCAGTGCCTGCACTTCGGTCATCGATTCCGGCAGTGCCAGCGGTGCGGGCGACTTGATCTTGGCCGGCACGATGGCATCGGTCATCGCATCCAGCGACGCGTGGCCGACGACGTCGAGCATCTGCGCGATCTCGGCATCGTTGGGGCCGATGTGGCGCTCGACGAACGCGGAATGGTGCTCGAGCTCACGCAGGGAAGGGGTGTTCTGGGACATGGCGAAGGATCCGTCAGGAAAGGGCACACGCACGGGCACAAGCCGCCGGTCGGCGGTCTGCGGGGCGCCCCTCTGTCCTTTTGCCTGAGAGTTTGGAAGTGCGGCTGGCCGCAGCTTCGTGCCCCTTCGGCGCCGGATCGAACCGGTCTCTCCAGAGTTGTGTTACGGGTGGTATCGGGCCTGAGCGATTACGGGCGTTGCGCCTTCGGCAGCGGTGTTCCGCTTCTCCCACCGTGTTGCCCGCCGATTATAGCCCGTCGCGGGCCCGTGGGCCGCCCCCGGCGGGTGCAGCCGCGCCTGAATGGCCGATGGCCCGTCCGTGCGTTTTGTGCACTGCTGCATGGCATCGGGCGCAATCCCCACCTATGATGGGCGGATACCCGAATTCATTTGGCGCCGTCCCTGCTGCAGGGGGACCGGCGCCCGCCGTGCGTGCCGCGCATGGCCCTGCCGGACGCCTTCCCCATGACCGCCGCTGTTGCTCCTTCCACCCGCCGCATGGCCCTGCTGCTCGCCGGCCTGGCCATGTTCGGTCCGTTCTCGATCGACACCATCTTCCCGGCCTTCCCGCAGCTGGCCCAGCGCCTGGCGGTGGACGAGGTGGCGGTGCAGCAGACCATCAGCGTGTACCTGCTGTTCTACGGCCTGATGAGCCTGGCGCACGGCCCGCTGTCCGATGCCTGGGGCCGCAAGCGGGTGATCCTCGGCGGCCTGGTGGTGTTTGTCGGCGCCTCGGTCGGCTGCGCGCTGTCCACCGACCTGACCACGCTGCTGGCGTTCCGCGCGCTGCAGGGCCTGTCGGCGGGTGTCGGCATGATCGTCGGCCGCGCGGTGATCCGCGACCTCTACCACGGGCATGACGCGCAGCGGCTGATGAGCCAGGTGTCGATGCTGTTCGGCATCGCCCCGGCGATCGCGCCGATCATCGGCGGCTGGATCCTGCTCAGTGGTGCGGGTTGGCCGCTGATCTTCTGGTTCCTGGTGGTGTTCGCACTGGTGCTGCTGGCGGCCACCGCACGCTTCCTGCCGGAAACGCATCCGGTCGAGGCGCGGGTGCCGCTGTCGCCGAGGGTGCTGATGCGCGACTACGTGCGCATCGGCTTCAATCCGCGTTTCCTGCGCCTGGCGCTGGCCGGCAGCATCGGCTTCGGCGGCATCTTCCTGTACATCTCCTCGGCGCCGGTGTTCGTGATGCAGCATCTGCATCTGGGCGAGGGGGGATTCGCCTGGCTGTTCATTCCGACCATCGGCGGCATGACCACCGGCTCGTTCCTGTCCGGGCGCATGGCCGGGCACACCACGCCCACCCGCCAGGTCGCCATCGGTTTCGCGCTTTGCGCATTGTCGGTACTGCTGAACGTCGGCTACGTTGCACTGGCGCCGCAGTTCTTGCTGCCGTGGGCGGTGATGCCGATTTTCCTGGGCGGCATGGGCATGGCGCTGATCTTCCCGATCCTGGCGTTGGCGGTGCTGGACATGTACCCGCATCAGCGAGGCCTGGCGTCTTCGCTGCAGGCCTTTGCGCAGCTGATGATCAGCACCGTGGTGGCGGGCGTGGTATCGCCGCTGCTCAGTGCCAGCCCGTTGCACCTGGCACTGGGCCAGGCCGCCTTTTTCGCCGTCGGATTCGTGTTCTGGTACTGGGAACACCAGCGTGAACGCGTGGCGCAGGCAGCCTGCACGGGCCATTGAGCAGCGCGCAGGGGTAGGGCGGGGCGCGATGCCTGCAACCCTTGCGACCGAACACCACCGGATTAGGCTGGGGACTCCAGCCAGCCGGTGCAGGGGTGCACGACAGCCAGCCGATCCAATGTCGTTGCATGAGGTTCCCCCATGGCTGCGCAGCAGACCTACCGCCTGTTCGAGGTGGCGCTGAAAGAGCGCCGCGTGCTTTCCCCTTCGCTGGACCGCATGGTGTTCACCGGTGCCGACGTGGCACGGATGAAGACCGAAGGCCCGGACCAGCGGATCAAGGTGTTCTTCCCCTTGCCCGGCCAGGACCTGCCGCAGGTCCCCAGCGGCGAGGACTGGTACCCGCGCTACCGGGCCCTGCCTGACGACCAGCGCCCTCCGATGCGCACCTACACCATCCGCCAGCTGCGCGCTGAGCAGGGCGAGGTCGACGTCGATTTCGTCATCCACGGCGTGACCGGGCCCGCCTCGCGCTGGGCCATGCATGCACGCCCGGGAGACCGTGTGGTGCTGCTTGCTCCGGATGCCGACTGCGCCGACAGCAGCGAAGGCTGGGAATGGAAGCCGCCGGCCGGTGTGGGTCAGGTGCTGCTGGTGGCCGACGAGACCGCGTTGCCGGCCGTGGCCGGCATTCTTGAGGAACTGGCCGCGCTGGCGGACCCGCCACGCACGCTGGCCCTGCTGGAAGTGGCCCAGGCCGGTGATGCGGTGCCGTTGACCGCGCCGGCCAGCGCCGAACTGGTCTGGCTGCCGCGCGGGCAGGCGGCCTACGGCCAGCCTCTGCTGCAGGCGGTGCAGGAACGCCTGGCAGCGGCCTCGAGCGTGGCCGCCGGCGATGAGCTGGAGGAGATCGACGTCGATGCGCAGATCCTTTGGGAGCAGGCCGATGCCAGCGTGGCCGGGCCGCTGTACGCATGGGTGGCGGGCGAGGCCGGGGCCGTGATGGCGATCCGCCGGCATCTGGTCCGCGACTGTGGGCTGGACCGCCGCGCGATCACCTTCATGGGCTACTGGCGGCACGGCAAAGTGCTGGACTGAGGGGGTGTGAAACGGCGCGGCGGGCGGGGTGCGCTATCCTTGCGCCCCCCTTCGCAGCGGTACCGCACCATGTCCACCAGCTCCAAGACCCGCCGCGACCAGCGCCGTCGCCAGGAAAAGCAGGCCGCCAACAAGGCTGCAGCCCAGGCCTCGCCGGTGGAGCCGCATGCGGAACTGCGCGATGCACAGCGCACCTTGCTGGCCGGGGTCGTGCGCCGTGACGGCGAATGGGTGCTGGGCATGGACGGCCGCATCGCTGGCCACAGCGAGAGCGCTGCGCAGGTGCTGGCGCTGATCATGCAGGCCGGTGAACTGCACGAGCGCAACGGCACGCCGGTGCGCCTGATGTACTCCGATGCGCTGCGCGATGCCGCGCAGGCCGAAGCGAAGGAGAAGGGCCAGACCTTCGAGGAATTCAAGGCCGAGCTGGCCGCGGCGATGGCGGCGAAGAAGAACAGCTGACAGGCATTTCGGTAGCGCCGGCCGCTGGCCGGCTGCCCGTTGTGTCTTCATCGCGTAGTTGCCGGCCAGCGGCCGGCACTACCGGAAAGGGGCGGATCCTTGCGGATCCGCCCCTCTTTCATTTCGCCGCCGGGGCCGCGTTGGCCTGCCAGCCGCACATCTGGCCTTCGTTCTGCTGCTTCAGCCACTCGTTGACCGGAGTGAAGTACTCGATCATCGGGCCGGCATCGAGCTTGTCGGTGCCGGTCAGTTCCTTCAGCGTGGCCTGCCACGGCTGGCTGGCACCCTTGCTCAGCATCGCCCAGTACTTCTGGCCGGCTTCCTTGTTGCCGTAGAAGGTGCACTCATGCAGCGGGCCCTTGTAGCCGGCCGCATCGCACAAGCCCTTGTAGAACTGGAACTGCAGGATGCGCGCCAGGAAGTAGCGGGTGTACGGGGTGTTGCCCGGCACGTGGTACTTCGCGCCCGGGTCGAAGAACTCTTCGCCACGAGTGCTGGCCGGGGCCACGCCCTGGTACTTGGCCTTCAGGTCCCACCACGCCTTGTTGTAGTTGTCGGCGGTGATCGAACCGTCGAACACGCCCCAGCGCCAGCGGTCGATCATCAGCCCGAACGGCAGGAACGACACGCCCGACAGCGCCATGCGCATCTGGTTGTTGATGACTGCCTCACGACTCTCGGTCGGCGCATCGACCAGGCCGATCGAGCTGAGGTACTTGGGGGTCATCGCCAGCACGATGGTGTCGCCGATCGCTTCATGGAAGCCATCGTTGGCACCGCCCTGGAACAGCGGCGGCAGCGGGTTGTAGGCCAGGTCGTAATAGATGTGGCCCAGCTCGTGGTAGATGGTGGTGAAGTTCTCTTCGTTCGGCTTGATGCACATCTTGGTGCGCACATCGCCTTCCATGTTCATGTCCCAGGCGCTGGCGTGGCAGACCACGTCGCGGTCATCGGGCTTGATGAACTGGGTCTTTTCCCAGTACGACTGCGGCAGCGAGGGCATGCCCAGCGACACGTAGAAGTCCTGCGCGCGCTCGGTCATCTGCCTGGCGGTACGCAGTTCGGCCTCGCGCTGCGCCTTGTACTGGGCGGCCACGTTGGCGTCCTTGCCAGCCTTGGCCAGTGCTGCGCTCAGGTTGCTCTGGTACTGCTTTTCAAGCGCTGCGGTGATGTCCAGGCTGCCGGCACCCGGGTAGGGTTCCAGCTGGTCCCACAGGTTCGACCAGTCCTGCTGCCACATGTTGCCCAGCAGGTGCGCGGCGATCAGGCCATTGCCCACTTCCGCCTTGTCCTTGCCATAGGTCTTGTCCAGCTTGCCGCGTGCGTAGCAGTGCAGCTGCTCGTACATCGGCTTGACCTGTTCCCACAGGCGGTCGGTCTCCGGGCCGATCTGCTCCGGCGGCATGTCGTAGCCGCTGCGCCACATCTGGCCGGCATCAGTGAAGCCCATGCCCTTGGCACCTTCGTTCACCAGGCCGACGAACTTCTGGTAATCGCCGCGCATGCTCTTCGTGGTGCTGTGCCAGCCCTGCCAGGCATCGAGCTGCTTGTCGTAGTCGCGGCTGCGCGCCAGTACCTGCTCCAGTTCGCCCAGCTGGCGGCAGGAGTTCGGATCGTTGGCATCGGTGCAGTACTTGCCGGCCCCGTAGCTGCCCTCCATGCGGGTGGCGATCTGGGTCAGCTCAGCCAGCTTGGCCGGGTCGCGCGGCGCCGGCATCGAGGACATCAGCTTCAGCAGGTGGATGGCGCGCTTGCTGTCCTCGCTCATCGGCTTGCCGTCGAACTTGGCGGCCTGCTCGATCCAGCTGTTGAGCTGGGTCAGCGAGCGCTCGTTGGCCTTGGCCGCGATGCGTTCGGAATCGCTGTTGATGTAGGTGGAGGACAGCCACTGCGCCGAGGTCATCTCCGGGTAGGCGGCCTTGAATTCGGCATTGATGCGGGCCACGAACTGGTCGGCGGTTTCGCCGGCCGGCGCGCTGGGGCCGGCGGTCTCGGTGCCGGGCGACGGTTCCTTCTTGCAGGCGACCAGGGCCAGCGTGGCGGCGGCGATCGCCGAGGCCAGCAGGAGATGGCGGTGTTTCACGGGCGGTCCTTGGGTGGTGAACGACGGCCGAAGGCTAGTGGGCAGCCGCTGCCACCGCAAGTGGCGAAAGTCGGTTGGGTTCGGCAGGGCGGCGCCCTGCACCCGCAGAAGCAACGGCAAAGACCGAAGCAACAGCAGAAGCGGGCTATCCGTGGGATGGC
>NZ_JAOEDV010000047.1:0-34498 GCF_029837545.1 Stenotrophomonas sp. GD04024
ACCGGACCGTAGTAATTACCGTCGCGGCCGAACGCCAGGTTGTCGAAGATCAGGCCGCTGATGCGGCGCTTGTTGGTGAGGTTCTGCACGAACACCCGTGCGCTCCACGGCCCGCGCTCATAGCCCAGCTGCGCGCCCAGCACCGCGACGGCCGGCTGGAACGCGCGGTTGCGCTCGTCCAGCGCACTGGAACCGGTGAACTGCGATTCCAGCCGGGCATACAGGCCGGACTGGAACTGGTAGCGCGCCGCGAGATAGCCGGTGTAATGCGGCGTCAGCTTGACCCGCTTGCCGTCCAGGTTCTGGTCGACGCTGACCCACAGCCTGGTGTACTTCGCATCGACATAGCCCACATTGGCCATCAGGGTGAAGCCGGGCATCACCTCGAACACGCCTTCAAGTTCCGCGCCGCGCGAACGGATCGACGCATCCGAGCCCACGTAGTCCGACGAGATCGGGCGGCCGTTGGCATCGGTGGCCACCTGGATCTCCTGCCAGTTGTCCGAGGTGATGTGGAACAGCGCACCGCCGATGTGGCCACGGCCACCGGCCAGGTTCATCTTGAAGCCCAGCTCATGGCTCCACATGCGCTCGGACTCATAGCGCAGCACTTTGTCGTTGACCACATCGCTCTGCGCCGCGGCCAGATTGAAGCCGCCCGGAATGTAGCCCTTGGCCGAGGCCGCATAGAACGACAGGTCGTCGGTGGCGTCGTAACGCAGCGACACCCGCGGCAGCGTCGCCGAGAAGGTATGCGCCAGCGCGGCATCGCGGTACAGCACGCGGCCGCCGGCACCCAGATCCAGCGCACCGGCACGCTGCTCGGTGGAACGCCGCGCCTGCTCATGGCGCAGGCCCGCACTTGCGGTCAGTTGCGGAAGCGACGGGAAGGTGTAGCTGGCGGTGGCGAACACACTGTAGTCCTCCCCCTTCGAGGTCTGCCGCGGCGCCAGGTTGTAGCTGTCCAGCCCGCGCAGCGCAGGGCCGACGAACGTACCCAGGATCGAATCCTTGCTGTTGCGGTAGGTAGACACACCGGCCATCCAGGTCAGCGCCTGGTCACTGGGCGAACTGAAGCGCGCCTCGGCCGTCCATTCGTTCTTCCGGTCGTAGATGCGGCCTGCCAGTGCCGCGCTCTGGGTCATGTCGAAGTCGTAGCCGGCCGAGGTCACTTCCTCGTTCCGCCAGGAGGCGGCCACGTCCAGCGTGCCGGCCTGCAGCTGCCATTGCGCACTCAGGCCCGCCACCGACTCATCTTTCGCGGTGCGCTTGGGCGCGTCATTGATGTAGGTGAAATCACCGGCGCGACGGCCGCCGTTGAGCGAGGTGCCGTAGGTGCGGTTGTACAGGCCGGTATCCAGCGGCAGGTACTCGTACTCGAACATGCCCGGCGCACGGGTGCGCAGATGGTAGGCCAGTGCATTCACGGAAACGTAGTCGCTCGGCCGCCAGCGCAGCTTGCCCTGCAGGTAGCCCTCGCCCACCCTGCCGCGCGCCCCGGAGGGCGTGAGGTTCTTCAGGTAGGCATCCTCGTCCGAGCCCATGAACGCCACCGAGCCGGACAGGCGGCCATCGTGGCTCAACGGGCCGGCCAGGAAGCCGTCCAGTGCCGTGCCGTTGCCATTGCCGAACCAGATACTGCGCACATTAAGTTCGCCTTCGCGCGCATCGGCCGGACCGCGCGTGCGCACCAGCACCAGGCCGGACTCGCTGTTGGCCCCGTACAGCGTGCCCTGCGGCCCGCGCAGCACCTCCACCGACTCGACCTGGTTGAGCACGGCATTGCTCAGTTCACGGAACGGAATGCCATCGATGTAGACCGATGCTCGGTTGACCAGGAACGGATTGGACTCGATGCCGCGGATCGAGATGAACATGTTGCTCAGCTGGCCCATCGCATTGAACTTCACGTTCGGTGCGAGCTTGTCGAGGTCACGGAACTCGGTGACACCGGCCTCTTTCAGCGCCTGCCGATCAAGCACGGTGACCGACAGGTCGCTCTTCAGGTACGGGGTATCGCGCTTGGAGCCGGTGACACGGACACCGTCAAGCGTGGCCGGGTCGGCCTGCTGGGCAAGCGCGGGCATGGCAGGAATGAGCAGGGATGCCGCAACAAGGGCGGCAGCAGGCGTGGACGACTTCAACGGACAGACCTCAACGGATGGAAAGGCGGACGCGCGGGCGGCGGCAGCGCGGGTCAAGAGTGTTATCCTGTAACATTCGCGCCATCCCGCCACTCCATTCGCGGCAGCGCCGCTCCATTCCCGGATCCGTGATGCCCGCCCTCGCCGACCAGTTGCTGCGCGAAACCGGCGCCCAGGCCGCAGCCGCTCACGTCAGCCCGGACGGCGCGGTGGTCCTGCTGCGCCACCGCTTCGAGGCCAGCGAAGGCGAGATGGGGCATCCGCAGCAACTGCGCCTGGGCATGGCCATGGCCGGCGGGGGGTGGCTGCAGCAGCGCACGCTCAACGGCGTGCTGCAGGCACCGTGGCGACCGGGCCAGTTCAACCTGGTCCTGCCTGGTGACAGCGGCACCTACGCCAGCCCCGCCGTCGACGTGCTCGGCATTGCCATCGACACCCACGCGTACCCACATGACGCGCCCACGCTGCAGCACCTGCAACCGCTGGCGGCGCGGCTTCACCACGACCCGGTGGTGGCCTCGGTGCTACAGGCGCTGTGGTGCAGCGCGCAGGCCGGTGCGTGCCTGCCCGGTTTTCTCGAACACGGCGCGCAGGTGCTGCTGCATCGCCTGGGCCAGCTTGCCGGCCAACGGCGCGAGGTGGGCGGCACCGCCACACCCCTGTCGGCACAACGGCTGCTGCAGCTGAAGGACTACATCGATGCACAGCAGGGCCAGCCGCTGACCGTCACCGAGCTGGCTGCCGCAGTGCAGATGCAGCCGTCCAGCTTCGGCCGCGCCCTGCGCGCCGCCACCGGGCTGCCGCCGTATGCGTTCCTGACCCGGCATCGCATGCACTGGGCTCGCGCGGCACTGGCACAGGGCCGCACCGTCACCGACGTGGCCCTGGCCAGCGGATACGCCAACCCCAGCAAGTTCAGCGCGGCCTTCCGCCGTGTGCTTGGCTGTTCGCCCTCGGCCTGGATCGCGCAGGCGCGCAGCCGGTGATCCGGATCGCCGCCGTGCAGCACCGGCCAACCTTACAGACCGGTAATGTCCAGGTCAGGCCATCGAAAGGTGCCGGCCTCCACCCTGAGGGCCTCATTCCCCACAGGTGCTCCGCAATGATCCGTTCCCTGTTGCGTCCCGCCCCGCTCATGCTGATGCTGGCCGGCCTCGCCATCGCGCCACTGGCGCTGGCCCATCCCAGCCTGGTGCGGGCCACGCCGGCCGCCGATGCCAGCGTGGCCCCGGCCAGCCAGATCGAGCTGCAGTTCAGTGAGAAGGTGGTGCCGCGTGCCACCCGCATCGAGCTGAGCATGGACCACGGCCGCATGAAGATGGCCATGCCGACCACCGCGCAGGAGGTCTCCGAAGACGGCCACACCCTGCGCGCGCGCTTCGGCAAGCCGCTGCCCGCAGGCCGTTACGCACTGCAATGGCGTGCAGTCGGCCAGGACAGCCATCCGGTCACCGGCACCTACCGCTTTACCGTGAAGTAAGGCCGCGCTTGTGGTCGAGCTCTCGCCATACGGGCTGAGGCTGGCACTGCATGTGGCGCTGATGCTGCTGTTCGGGCGCACGCTGTTCGTGCGTCCGCTGCTGCCGCGCGTCGCCCTGCTGGCAATGACCTTCATCGCGCTGCTGCTGGTGGCCGTCGACGCGCTGACCCGGCTTTCCGGCGTGCTCGGCATCGCGCCAACCGACATCGATGGCGCGACCGCACACTGGTTCCTCAGCGGAACGCCGGTAGGCCAGGCAGGCCTGCTGCGGGGTGTGGCCCTGCTGGCGATGCTGCCGCTGCTGGCGATCAACCGCCCGCTGCGGGGCCTATGGCGTGCTGCGCTGATGCTGCTGTCGGCGATCGCGTTGGCCAGCCTGGCCTGGAACGGCCATGCCGCCGCCGGTGATGGCCCCGGCGGCACGCTGCGGCTGATCGCCGGCCTCGCGCATCTGCTGGCCGCGGGCGCCTGGGTGGGTGCGATCGCCGCCCTGCTGCAGCTGGCGCTGCGCCCCCAGGGCGTGGGCCTGCGCGAGCGTACCCATGCACTGTGGCGGGCGGCGCACGGCTTTGCCCTGCCCGGCACCCTCATCGTCGCGACGCTGGCGATGACCGGCACCTATACCTATGTCGATCTTGGGGGATCGGTGCAGACCCTGGCCGGCACCGCGCATGGGCGCTGGCTGCTGCTCAAACTGGCCCTTGTGGGCGGCATGCTGGCGCTGGCCGCATTGCATCGCTGGCGGTTGGTACCCGCGCTGGCGGTGTCCATCCGAGGCGGCTGGCAGCCGCGCCCATTGCGCGCCCTGCGCCACAGCCTGGCCTGCGAGTCGGTGCTGGTGCTGCTGGTGCTGGCCTGCGTGGCGGTGCTGGGCACACTGGATCCGCTGGCATGAGCGGCCCGGCCCGATGCAGGCGCAAGCTGCGATGATGGGCGCACCATGAAACTGCTGATCATCGAAGACGAACCCAAGACCGGCAACTACCTGCGCCAGGGCCTGATCGAAGCCGGCTACGTGGTCGACCTGGCCTGCAATGGTGTCGATGGACTGCATCTGGCCGGCACCGGCGAGTACCAGCTGGTCATCCTCGACGTGATGCTGCCCGGGCTGGACGGCTGGAACGTGCTGTCGCGGCTGCGCGCGGACGGCTGGCCGCTGCCGGTGCTGTTCCTTACCGCACGCAGCAGCATCGCCGACCGGGTGCAGGGGCTGGAGCTGGGCGCCGACGACTACCTGGCCAAGCCCTTCGCCTTCGCCGAGCTGCTGGCACGCGTGCGCACCCTGCTGCGCCGAGGCCAGGCGTTGCCGCAGGCCGAGCGCATCGTCATCGCCGATCTGGTGGTCGATACGCTGCGCCGCCGGGTGGAGCGGGCCGGCCAGCGCATCGCGCTCAGCCAGAAGGAATACACCCTGCTGGAACTGCTGGCGCGCCGCCAGGGTGAAGTGCTGCCCCGCTCTCTGATCGCCTCGCAGGTGTGGGACATGAACTTCGACAGCGACACCAATGTGATCGATGTGGCCATCCGCCGCCTGCGCGCGAAGATCGACGACGGTTTCGACGCCAAGCTGATCGTGACCGTGCGCGGCATGGCTATGTACTGGAAGCGCCGGAGGACGGCGCTGCGCGCGACGGATGAGCCTGCGCCGTTCCATGGCGGTGCGGTTGACGGTGCTGTTCGCCATCGTGGCCACGGCGGTGCTGGCGGCGCTGGGCATGGCGATCTATGTCAGCGCCCGTCACGATCTGGTCGCGCAGGATTTCAGCGAACTGGAGAACAAGGTCGCGCTGATCAATGATCTGTCCAGCCGAGGGCCGGCCGCTGCACGCGCGCAGCGGCTGGCCGAAGCACTGGGCCACCATCCCGACATCGCCTTCCATATTGCCGATGATCGCGGCGGCGTGTTGTTTTCCACGGCACCGGCATTGCTGCGCGAGCATGCCCGCCGCCAACCCGTCGATACGGTACCGCGCCGGCATGACTGGACCCTTGCCGATGGCCGCTGCATGCACGCCCTGCACCTGCGCCAGACCCTGGCCGACGGCAGCCAGCTGGTCACCCTGCTGGCCATCGACGATGCCCGCCATGCCGCGTTCCTGCAGCGCTTCCGCCATCTGCTCGCCATTGCGATCGTCGCCGCTGCGGTGGCCAGCAGCCTGCTCGGCGGCTACGTGGTGCAGCGCACGCTGCGCCCCCTGCGCACGCTGGCCGATGACGCCCGCGAGATCACCGCCGGGCGCCTGCAGCGGCGCTTGAGTGCACGCCGGGCGCCGGCCGAGCTGGAGCAGCTGGCGCAGGCCCTCAACGGCATGCTGGCCCGGCTGCAGCAGGATTTCGCGCGCCTGACCGAGTTCAGCGGCGACCTTGCCCACGAACTGCGCACGCCGATCACCAACATGCTGACCCAGGTTCAGGTTGTACTGACCCATCCACGCAGCAGCGAGGCCTATCGGGAGACGCTGGCCTCCTGTGCGGAAGAGCTTCAGCAGCTGGCGCAGACCGTGGGTGACCTGCTGTACCTGGCGCAGACCGAGACACCCGGTGTACTGCCTTCGCGCGAGCCGGTGGCGCTGGATCCGGTGGTGGATTCGCTGCTGGAGTTCTACGGGCTGCTGGCCGAGGACCGGCAGTTGACGCTGCGCCGCGACGGTACCGCGCGCGTCGATGGCAACCCGTTGATGCTGCACCGTGCGATTGCCAACCTGTTGTCCAATGCGTTGAAGCACGCCCGCGCGGGAAGCGAGGTGCGGGTACGGCTGGAACAGGGGGCTGGCCGGTGCAGGATCAGCGTGCACAACATCGGCACGCCGATTGCCGCCGAAGCGCTGCCGCGCCTGTTCGACCGCTTCTACCGTGGCGAGCGCAGCCGCCATGAAGGCGCCGGGCTGGGCCTGGCGATCACCCGCGCCATCGCCCAGGCCCATGGCGGCAGCGTCGGCGTCGCCTCGGATGAAACCGGCACCGTGTTCGAACTGCTGCTGCCGAGCGCAGCGGCCGGCACTACCCCGCCCGATCGAACAGCGCCGCCACCCAGTCGATGAACACCCGCAACCGCGGCGAGGGCGTGCGGTTGCGCGGGTAGACCAGGTTCAGCGGGCTCGGCGTTGGCGGCATCTGCGGCAGCAGTTCGACCAACTCGCCCCGCGCAATGTACGGATCCATGCGGTAACGCGGTGCCTGGATGATGCCCAGCCCTGCCAGCGCAGCGCCGAGGAACGCATCCGCACCGGACACCAGCACCCGCGCCGGCAACGACACGTAGCGCACCTGTCCGTCTTGCTGGAACTCCAAAGGAATCAGCTGGCCGGTGGCGCTGGAACGATAGCCGACCATGTCGTGGCCGTCCTTCAGGGAGTCGATTCCCTCGGGCAAGCCCCGGGCCTGCACGTAGTCCGGCGAAGCCACGGTAACCTCACGCAGCAGCGTCAGCCGTCGCGCCGCCAGGTCGCTGTCGGCCAGCGTGCCGACCCGGATCGCCGCATCCACGCCTTCGCGCAGCAGGTCGACATAACGGTCTCCCTCACTGACGTCCAGCTCGATGTCCGGGTAGCGCTGCAGGAAGTCCGGCAGGTGCGGAAACAGCAGATGCCGGCCCAGCGTGCCATGCACCTCGATGCGCAGCGGGCCACGCGGTGGCACGTCACGGAATGCGGCCTCGGCGTCGTCCATGTCGGCGATCAGTCGCAGGCAACGACCGTAGAAGACTTCACCCTCCAGGGTCGGTGCCACCAGTCGCGTGGTCCGGTTCAACAGGCGCACGCCCAAGCGCTGCTCCAGCGCCTTGATCGCGTCGGTCACC
Organism: Stenotrophomonas sp. GD04024; assembly: GCF_029837545.1. Lineage (NCBI taxonomy): Bacteria > Pseudomonadati > Pseudomonadota > Gammaproteobacteria > Lysobacterales > Lysobacteraceae > Stenotrophomonas > Stenotrophomonas sp. GD04024. Next base: position 7,424 of record NZ_JAOEDV010000047.1, read on the forward strand.
GTGGCCCGTGGCAGGCCAAGGTCCTCGGAGGCGCGGGTGAAACTGCGGCGCTCGACGATACGGACGAAGGCGCGCATGGCCGTAAAGCGGTCCATTGTTCGGCTATCCGGATGGTGTCGGCTGATTATGCACGATTGTCCGCCGTGGGCAGGTGCGGCATGCCAACCAAGGTTGGCATCTACCAGATCACGGCACGCTGTTCGTCGCCCGCTGGGTGGCCGCCTTGGCGCGTGCCGACCAAGGTTGGCATCTACCGCGCCTCGCGGCGGCGGTGCACCCAGTAGTAAAGCGTGGGCAGCACCAGCAGGGTCAGCAGCATCGCCGACAGCAGGCCGCCGATCACAACCACCGCCAGCGGCTTCTGGGTCTCGGCACCGATCGCGTGCGAGGTCGCCATCGGCAGCAGGCCGAACATCGCCAGCAGCGCGGTCATCAGCACCGTGCGCAGGCGCTGCAGCGAACCCTGCACCACCGACTGCAGCAGGTCCATGCCCTGTTCGCGCAGCTGGGCGAAGCGACTGAGCATCACCACCCCGTTCAACACGGCTTGCCCGAACAATGCAATGAAGCCGATCGCCGCCGACACCGACAACGGAATGCCGGTCAGCCACAGCGCCAGGATGCCGCCGATCATCGCCAGTGGCACGTTGGCCAGGATCAGCGCCGCACTGCTGATGTCCTTGAAGGCATCGAACAGCAGCACGAAGATCAGCAGCACCGACAGCGGAATCACCCAGCCCAGCCGCTTCATCGCGCGCTGCTGGTTCTCGAACTCACCGGACCACTCCAGCCGGTAGCCCTCCGGCAGCTGCACGCCGGCGTCCACGCGCTTGCGCATGTCGGCCACCACGCTGCCCATGTCGCGCCCGGCGATGAAGATGCTGACCGCCTTCACCCGCTGCGCGTTCTCGCGCGAGATGTTGATCGCGCCGCTGGCCATGCGGAACTCGGCCACATCGGACAGCGTCACCGCGTGGCCGTCACCGATGCCCACCGGCACCGTGCGCAGCCGTTGCAGGTCGCGGTCGGCGTCGTCCAGCCGCAGCGTGATCGGGAACCTGCGGTCGCCCTCCCACAGTTCGCCGACCTGGCGCCCGCCCAGTGCGGTCTCGATCACTTCGTCGATGTCGCGCACATTCAGGCCGTAGCGTGCGGCGCGGTCACGATCGATCTCGATCTGCAGTTGCGGCAACGCGCCGTCTCGGTCGATGAAAGCACTTTCCACACCGTTCACGCCGCGCACCTGGCCGAGAATCGCCTGGGCCTGCCGGTTCAGCACGTCCAGGTCCGAGCCGCTGACCTTGATCACCACCTGGCCCTTGATCTGCGAAATGCTCTCCAGGATGTTGTCGCGCACCGGCTGCGAGATCGAGAATTCCGGCCCCGGTATGCGCTGCTCCAGCGTTCGCTGCAGGTCGCTCACCAGCTGCCGCTTGTCCACGCCCTTCGGCCATTCCTTCACCGGCTTCAATGCCACCAACGCCTCGATCTGGTTGGCGCCCTTGGCGTCGGAACCATCTTCCGGGCGCCCCAGCTTGGCCACCACCGTCGATACCTGCGGGAACGTGCCGACCAGTTCGCGGATGCGCCGCGACTGCTGCTGCGCCTCGGCCAGGCTGGTGCTGGGGTCGAGCGTGGCGGTCAACCAGATCGAACCCTCGTCCAGCTCGGGCAGGAACTCCGAGCCGAGCCGGGTGCCCAGCGCCAGTGTGCCGACCAGCAGCGCCACCGCGGTCAGCACCACCGCACGCGGGCGGGCCAGCGCACGCTCCAGCACCGGCTTGTACCACCCGGTCAGGCGGTCCATCAGCGGATTGCCGTCGCGCATGCGGTCGCGCCGTAGCCACCAGTAGCAGAACAGCGGCACCACGGTCAGCGCCAGGATCAACGCACCGATCAACGCCGAGGTCACCGAATAGGCCATCGGCGCGAACATGCGGCCTTCCTGGCGCTGCAGGGTGAAGATCGGGATATGCGCGGCGATGATGATCATCATCGAGAAGAACGTCGGCCGCCCTACTTCCGATGCCGCTGAAAGGATGGTCGAGAAGCGCGTCTTCCTGTCTGCCGTGGGGGGCAGCTTCGACAGCCGCGAGACGATGTGCTCGGTGACGATCACCGCACCGTCGATGATGATGCCGAAGTCCATCGCCCCCAACGACAGCAGATTGGCCGGCACACCCCACAGGTGCAGGCCGAGGAAGGTCGACAGCAGGGCCAGCGGCATCATTGCCGCCACGATCAGCGCCGCGCGGGCGTTGTACAGGAACAGCCACAGCACCAGGAACACCAGCACGGCGCCTTCCAGCAGGTTGCGGAACACCGTCTTCAGCGTGGTCGAAACCAGCCAGGAGCGGTCGTAGAACGGCTCGATGCTGACCCCGGCCGGCAACTGGTTCGCCTCGATCTCGGCGATGCGCGCATGCAAGGCGTCGAGCACGTCGGACGGATTCTCGCCCTTGCGCATCAGCACCATGCCGAACACCGCATCGTCGTTGTCATCCTGCCCGACCAGGCCCTGCCGCGGCAGCCCGGTGTCGGCGATGCTGGCCAGGTCGCGTACCAGGATCGGCGTACCGCCGCGCTGCCCGACCACCACGTTGACGATGTCGGCCTGCGAGCGCATCAGGCCCACGCCGCGGATCAGGAACTGCTGCTGGCCGCGCTCCACGTAGCCGCCGCCGGCATTCGAACTGCCCTTCTCCAGTGCCTCGGCGAACTCACCGAGGCTGATGCCGCGGTCGCGCAGCTTGTCCAGGTCCGGCTTGACCTGAAAGGTGCGCGCGAAGCCACCGAAGCTGATCACGTCGGCCACGCCCGGCACGGTGCGCAGGCTGCGCTCCATCGTCCATTCCTGCACGGTGCGCAGCTGGGTCGAGGTCAGGTGCGGACCTTTCAGTACGTAGCGGTAGATCTCGCCCACCGCCGAGCTCATCGCCTCCAGCTCCGGCGTCACTCCTTCCGGCAGCTCCACGCCCTGCAGGCGTTCCAGCACCTGCTGGCGCGCGAAATAGTCGTCGGCCTTGTCATCGAAGGTCAGGATGATCATCGACAGGCCGAACTGGGTATGCGAGAACACCCGCACCGAATGCGGAATGCCGGACAGCGCCACCTCCAGTGGCATCGTCACCTCGCGCTCCACCTCTTCGGCGGCGCGGCCCGGGTGCAGCGAGACCACCGTCACCTGGGTGTCGGACACGTCCGGGAAGGCCTCCACCGGCAGCACGCGGAACGCGGCGATGCCCGCGCCGATGAACAGCAGCAGCGCCAGCATCACCATCAGTGGCTGGCGCAGGCAATAGGCAATCAGGCGATCGATCATGGGGCGGCGTGCCCCGTGCCGCTGCTGGCCGCCGTCGGCGCACTGTCGACCAGCTGCTGCAGCAGCAGGCCACCTTCGACCACCACCCTGCTGCCTGCCGCCAGGCCCTCACGCACCCACAGGCGGCCATCGCCCAGTTCTTCGGCATGCACGGCGTGGCGCACGAAGCGACCCTTGCCCTCCTCCACGAACACCACCTGCGTGCCGTTGATCAACAGCACCGCCGCATCGGGCAGCGAAACGCCGCCCTCGGCCGGCAGCGCCACCTGTGCGCGCACATACTGCCCGGCCTTGAATCCGCGCGTGCGGTTGTCCAGCTCGGCGCGGGCCTGTACCACGCGACGCTCGCTGTCGACGAAGTCATCCACATGCTGCAGCGTGGCCTGCAGGGGTTTACCGTCGGCACCGGGCACGCTCACCGGCATGCCGGCCTTCAATCGCCCGGCCAGGCTTTCGGGAATGTCCAGCAGCAGCCACAGGCGATCCGGATCGCCGATCACCGCCAGCGGCTGTTCGCTGTCGGGGCTGACTGACATGCCCGGGCTCATCCGCCGTTCCACCAGCAGACCATCAATGGGCGCACGCAGCGGCAGGCGTTGATCGACGTGCTGGCCGTTGCCATAGGCCTTGGCGAAGGCGGTTGCGCGCGCATGATCGGCCTGGCTGCCGGCGAAGTTGGCCTCGGCCTCGTCCAGCTCGCGCCCGGACGCCACACCGGCGGCGTGCAGCTCGCGGGTGCGTTCCAGCTCCTTGCGGGCCTGCTGCAGTTCGGCGCGGCCACGCGCGCCCTCGGCCTGGGCTTGGCCGAACTCGGGCGAGGTGATCCAGGCAATGACCTGGCCCGCCTTCACCTGCTGGCCCGGCTGCGCCTCGATGCGCGCGACCTGCCCTGGCAGCGGCGTGCGCAATGCGCTGGAGCGGGTCTCATCCCAGACCACACGGCCCGGCAGCTGCAGGCTCGCACTGGCACTGGCGGTGACCGCCTCGCTGCGCAGCACGTCCAGCTGGCGGCTGTCGGCCGGGAACTGGATCTGGCCGGCACTGACCTGCGGCGCATCTTCGGTATACGACGCCGGCTCGCGGCCACAGCCGCTGAGCAGGGCCAGTGCCAGCAACACCGGCAGCAGCGCAGGGCGCGCGCGCGGGCGATGGGCGACGGTGGACTTCATCGGGACTCTCCTTCGGCAGCGGATGTGGCGGCTTCCCAGCGCGCCAGGGCAATGGCATGGTCGGCACGCGCCTCGATCAGCGCGGCCTCGAAGTCGCGCCAGCTGCGGCGCGCATCCAGCAGGTCGGTCAGGCTGGCGGCACCGCGGCGGTAGGCCAGCTCGATGCCCTGCACCGCCTTGCGCGCGGCATTGGACTGCAGCCCTTCGTAGTCGCTGCGGCGCTGCGCGGCGAACTGCGCGCTGGCCTGCAGCTGGTCCAGTTCGGCGCGCGCTTCGCGCTGCAGCACCTGCAGTTCCAGTGCGGCACTGTCCCGATCTGCTTCGGCGCGCTGGATGGCACCGCGTGCGCGCGACGGTCCACCCAGCGGAATGGTCAACGACACGCCCCACGTGACACCGCTGATGTCGGTCGGCTCACGCTCGGCCTCCACGCCCAGCTGGATGTCGCGGCGGCGCTCGCTGCGAGCCAGCGCCACACCCGCATCGGCGGCAGCCAGGCGCGACTGTGCGGCACGCAGATCGGCCCGCTGCTGCGGGTCGAACGCACGCGTGGCGGCCACACTGCGGGTGTCGGGCCACGGGTCGTCGGCACTGAGGTTGCTGCTGTCATCGCTGCCGAGCAGCAGCCCCAGCGCGTGCCGGGCGTCGCGCAGGTCCAGCGCCGCCTCGCGCGCGGCATCGGCCACGGCAAGGTCGTCCACCGCCAACCGCGCACGATCGACCGGTGCCATCGCTCCGGTTGCGACCTGCTTGTCCGCCGCCGCCATCTGTTCGGTCGAACTCTGGCGGTTGGCCTCGGCAATCTGCGCCCGCTCCTGCGCGCTCTTCAGGCCGAAATAGGCCTCGTGCAGCGCCACCTGCTGGCGGCGTCGGGTATCGAGCACTTCCAGCCCGGCCACCTGCAGCAACGCGTCCGCCTGGCGGATGCGCAGCGCTCGCTTGCCACCACGCTCCCAGGTCCAGCCCACACCCAGCGTGCTGTCCACCCGCTTGTCCTGCCAGCGGCCGGGGCCGATGCCATGCGTGGGGCTGATCTTGCTGCTGCCGATCGACAACTCGGCTGCAGGCCGCAGGGCAGCGGTCCGCGCATCGCCCTGCACGCCACGCAGCTCCAGCGCCGCCGCACGCAGGTCCGGGTTGTGCGCCTCCATGGCGCGCTGCGCGTCCGCCAGGGACAGCGCCGAAGCTGCGGGCGCACACACGAGGGCGGCCAGCACAGCCGCAAGTCGAGAGGAGAAATTCATGCGCGTCACGGTAAGGTGACGCACTTGCGCCAAACTTGCCCCAACCTTGCACGAAGCTTGCAATGCGAATCCTGCTGATTGAAGACGACGCCGCCCTGGCCGATGGACTGATCCGTGCCCTGCAGGGCGCCGGGCATCTGTGCGATCACCTTTCGCGCGGGCTGCATGCGCCGGCCGCGCTGGCCAGCGCGCCGTATGACGTGATGGTGCTCGACCTGTCGCTGCCCGATGTCGATGGCCTCGACCTGCTGTCGCGGTTGCGCAACGACGGTGTCACCCTGCCGGTATTGATCCTGACCGCGCGCGATGGCATCGACGATCGCATTCTGGGGTTGGATCGCGGTGGCGATGATTACCTGGCCAAGCCTTTCGCACTGGGCGAACTGGAAGCGCGGCTGCGCGCATTGTCACGCCGACGCAGCGATGCACCGGCACAGAAGCGGCTGGGCCGGCTGTGCTTCGACAGCATCCGCAACGAGGCGCAGGTCGATGGCCAGCGTGTCGAACTGACCGCGCGTGAGCTGGCGCTGGTCGAGGCGCTGATGCAGCATCCCGGCCGTACCGTCACCAAGCAGCGCCTGTTCGATGCACTGTACAGCTGGGACCACGAGGCCAACCTGTCGGTGATCGAAGTGCATGTCAGCCGCCTGCGCCGCAAGCTGGAACAGGCGCGTGCCGGCGTTGGCATACGCATGCTGCGCGGGCTCGGCTACCGGCTGGAGGCCGGCGGTGACTGAGCGCGTGCACAGCCTGCGCGGCCTGCTGCTGCGGCGCCTGTGGCTGCCGCTGCTGGTGCTGATGCTGTGCAGCGCGGTGGGTTCGTTCGCACTGGCGCGCTTCTACGCTGGCCAGGTCTACGACCGCTGGCTGCTGGACTCGGCGATGTCGCTGTCCGAACTGGTGGAGGTGCAGGATGGACGCGCCTCGATCGAGATCACGCCGGCGGTGTCACGCATGTTCACGTGGGACACCACCGATGAAGTGCATGGCGAAGTGGTCGATGCCGGCGGCGGACGCCTGTACGGTGACCTGCCCGAAGCATTGCCCCGCCCTGCCGTTGCCGCCGGAGGTGATGGCGAGGCCGTCTACTACGACGCACGACTGCGTGGGCAGCCGGTGCGCATGGTCGAAGTAGTGGTCAGCGCCGGGCCCGGCCACGAGATCCGGCTACGCGTGGCCGAAACACTGCGCAAGCGCCACCGGCTGGAGCGCAAGCTGCTGATGACCAGCATCCCGTTCCAGGCGGCGATCCTCGCGCTGGCCGCGTGGCTGGCGTGGTCGGGTACCGGCGCCGCCGCACGCCATGCCAACCAGGTGGCGCGCCGCTTGGCCAGCCCACGCCCCGACCCGCTGGCGCCGTTGGAGCCCGCGCAGGAGGCGCCGCGCGAACTGTGGCCGGCGGTAGAGGCCTATAACGCGCTGCTGCAGCGTCTGGACGCGATGCAGGCCGCACAACGGCGCTTCGTCAGCAATGCCGCGCATCAGCTGCGCACGCCGTTGGCGGCAATGCAGGTGGAACTGGAGAGTTCATTGCGCCAGCATGATCCGCAGGCGCAGCAGCTGGCGTTGTCCGGCACGCTGGCCGGGCTGGCGCGGCTGCAGCACCTGGTCAACCAGCTGCTGATGCTCAGCCGTTCCGAAGATCCGCAGGGCAGCGCGTTGCCGCTGCAGCCGGTGGATCTGGCGGTGCTGGCGCGCGGCGTGGTCGAGCGCTATGCGGACAGGGCGTTGGCCGCAGGCGTAGACCTGGGTTACGACGGGCCCGACGAGGGCGTGGCGATCCAGGGTGATCCGCAACTCCTGCGCGAAGCGCTTGGCAATCTGCTGGACAATGCGCTGCGCTATGGCAGCGTGCGCGGCGTGATCACGCTCGGCCTGCAGCAGAACGCCGAAGGCGTGCAGGTGTGGGTGGACGACGACGGCGCCGGCATCGCCGAGGCCGAGCGCGGGCGTGTCACGGAACGCTTCTACCGGGCCAGCAGCGAGGGCGACGGCTGCGGCCTGGGGCTGGCGATCGTGGCCGAGATCGCGCAGCGGCATGGTGCGGCATTGGCGATCGATACCGCCCCGATCGGTGGCGCGCGGGTGGGGCTGCGGTTTCGTTCCCCGTAAATGCCCACCTCGGTGGGCGCTTTCGCTCTCCGCGTGCCAACCAAGGTTGGCACCTACCCAAGGCAAGGTTGGCACCTACCAAAGGCGGGGTAATGCAGACGCGGGTGTGGCTGCGGTTCCGCTTCTGGTAGATGCCCACCTTGGTGGGCGCTTTCGCTCTCCCGCGTGCCAACCAAGGTTGGCACCTACCAAGGGCGCGGTAATGCCGACGCGGCGGGGTCTGCCCCCCAATCACCGGCTCATCGAATACGGCGCCTGCGCGCCCTGCCCCGGCCAGTCCTTGTTCGGCTCTGCCTGCATGCTGAAGCGCAGTTCGCCACCGGCCAGGATCTCGTCGTGGCGCAGGAACGTGCGCTGCAATGGCTTGCCGTTGAGGCTCACGCTGCCCACGTAGGTGTGCTTGTCGTCCAGCCCGTCGGCCACGATGGTGAAGGTCTTGCCGTTCGGCAGGCGCATCGCGGTCTTCGGCAGGAACGGGCGGCCCAGGATGTACTCGCCCGAGCCCGGCGCCACCGGATAGAAGCCCAGCGCGGTGAACACGTACCACGCTGACATCTGGCCGACGTCATCATTGCCGGCCAGTCCATCGGGGCGATCGGCGTACTGGGTATCCATGATCTGCTTCAGGCGCGCCTGGGTGCGCCACGGCTGGCCGGCATACGCATACAGGTAGGCCACGTGATGGCTGGGCTCGTTGCCGTGCGCGTACCAGCCGATCAGGCCGGTGATGTCTTCCATGTGCTCGAAGATGGACGGATCGACCTTGGCGTTGAACACTTCATCCAGCCGCGCCAGCAGTTTGTCGCTGCCCCCGTGTGCTGCGGCCAGGCCGGCCACGTCCTGCGGCACATACCAGGAATACTGCCAGGCATTGCCTTCGGTGTAGTCGGTGCCGTAGCCGCTGGCGCTGGGGTCGAACGGCGTGCGGAAGCTGCCATCGCGCTTGCGCGCGCGCATGAAGCCGGTGTCCTTGTCGAAGGCGTTGCGCCAGTTGCCGGCGCGCTTGTCGAAGGTGGCCGCAACATCGGTCTTGCCCATGGCCTGCGCCATGCGCGCGATGGTCCAGTCGTCGAAGGCGTATTCCAGCGTCTTGCTGGCCGCTTCGCCTTCCTCGTCGATCGGCACGTAGCCCAGCTCGCGGTACTGCGCGATGCCGTCATAGGGACCGTAGTTCGCGGTCTCGACCATCGCCTTCAGCGCCTTGTCGGCGTCGAAGCCGCGGATACCATTCACGTACGCATCGGCGATCACCGGCACCGCGTGGTAGCCGATCATGCACCAGTCTTCCAGGCCGTGGAACGACCACACCGGCAACATGCCGTACGGGCTGTGCTCGTGGTGGGCGAGCATGGAATTGACGAAGTCGCTGTTGCGCTTCTCCGGCTGCACCAGGGTCAGCAACGGATGCAGTGCACGGTAGGTGTCCCACAGCGAAAACGTGGAGTAATTCGTGTAGCCCTCTGCCTTGTGCACGGCGTTGTCCGAGCCGCGGTACTGGCCGTCGGCATCCATGAACAGCGTCGGCCCCAGCATGGTGTGGTACAGCGCGGTGTAGGCACTGCGACGTGCATGTTCCGGTGCATCGATATCGAGCACCGACAGCGCCTGCGTCCATTCCTGTTTCGCCTGCGCGCGCACGCGGTCGAAATCGAAGTCCGCCACTTCGGCCTCGAGGTTGGCGATGGCGCCGGCCTCGCTGACCGGCGAAATGGCCACCTTCACCACCAGCGGTGCGTCCAGCTTGCCGAAGGCGAACGTACCGACCAGCTGCCGGCCCTCGATCTGCGCACGCTGCGCCGGGTCCTTTTCGCCAGGCGGCGGGAAGCCCTTGTAGACGATGTCCTGCTCGGTGTTGTGCAGTTCATGCCCGGCCAGCGGGCGCGAGAAGCGCATCGCGAAGTACAGCTGGCGGCCCGGTGCCCAGCCGCGGGTCTCGCGGAAGCCGGTCACCGTGCCATCGGCGCGCACCCGCACCCGCGACCACAGCACCTTGCCCGGGTAGTCGTACATGCTGGTACGCATGTCCAGCAGCACCTTGGCCTCGGTGCCCTTCGGGAACGCGTAGCGGTGCACGCCCACCCGCGCACTGGTGGTCAGCTCGGCGCGCACCTTGTAATCGTCCAGAGTGACCGCGTAGTAGCCCGGCTCGGCCTTCTCATCGTCGTGGCGGAAACGCGAGGCATAACCGCTGCGCGGCTTTTCCGGATCGCCGCGCTCCAGCCCCGGCGTACCGGTGAACGGCATCAGCAGGATGTCGCCCAGATCGGAATGGCCGGTACCGGAAAAATGCGTGTGCGAGAAACCGACGATGCTGCTGTCGTCATAGCGGTAGCCGGCCGCCCAGCCATAGGCCTTCTCGCGCGGCTGGATGCGCGTGTCCGGGCTGAGCTGGACCATGCCGAACGGCACCGTGGCACCGGGATAGGTGTGGCCTTCGCCGCCGGTACCGATGAACGGGTCGACCGCCGCGTAGGCGCGCTCGGCAGCGGATTTCGGCGTGGCGGCCAGGGCGGCACCGGAAGCCAGCATGGCAGTGGCGGCGACGGCGATCAGGAAACGACGGTCCAGCGTGGGCATCGGCATTTGGATCGATTCAGGCGATGGCCGATGCTAGCACCGGCATAGCCATGTCGCATGCTGCAGTGCGGCCGTCGGGATTGGCGCGCCGGTTTGCACTTAATTGCATGGCCGCGTGACGAATCGCCTCATAGGCTTGTTGCCTCCCTCTTCATTAGCTGACTGCCATGCGTCAATTGTTGTCCATAACATCCCCTTTGAAAGACCGCGCCTTTGGCAGAGGGCGAAACAAGACGACACATCAATTGGCGCGTCGCGCCATGAGCTGTGCAGGATGGCGCCGCAGTGGACATACCGCTGCCGGGATTGGAACCCCCGAAAAGAAGGACAGAGATAGCTTGCCGTAACTACGGCGGGCGCTGCGTGTGGCCGTCAGGCCCTCCGGTTTTCTCTGTTCCTTCCGGGAGTTCCAAGCACGCATCGCCCGCCACCCTCGCGGTGGCCATCACACCCAGGGAGTTCCTGCATGATCCACGAACGTCCGCTCAGCCCGGCCATGGAGTCACTGCTCCATCGCATCGAACAGGCCTTCAACAGCGCCGAGGGCATGGCCATCCTCATCGGCGAGCAGTACGGCCCCGAGCCGAAGCCGCCCGCGCCGATGGGCTACAACCCGAAGCAGATTGCCATGGCGATGATCATGCTGAGCCAGCACGGGCGATGCCTGCTGCAGGCGCTGCGTGAGGAGGCGGAGAAGGTGACGCTTCACTGATCCCGACCGGGTTGAGCCGGCACTTGTCCGGCGCTCTGGGCCAACCTACCCTGCGCGCAGACCAGGGAGACCCCGCATGGCCCGCCGCGCTGCACGATGGATCGCGATTGCAGGAATGATCGCCGCCGCCTCTGCTGTCCATGCCGATGCACCCCCTCCGCCACCCGCCGCAGCCCGCACCGCGCAGGACGACTACACCATCCTGCGCCTGCTGGTGACCGACGATCAGGGCCGCCTGCTGCTGGAACACAACCGCAGTGGCTGGATGACGCCCGCCGTGCGCGCCAACCGCAAGCAGAGCGTGCAGGAGGCACTGCGGCAGCTGGCAACGGAGCTTGGCCTGCAGGTGTCACCGTTCACGCTGGCGGCCCTCTACAGCTATCGTTTCAACGAGGACCCGCCCGACCCGGCGCACGACGCGGTGTCGTTCCGGCAGCACTATCGGGCCACGCTACGCAGTGGACAGCCACCGGCCACGACCGAGGAAAAACAGTACCGCTGGGTGAGCCGCGACGAAGCCGCGCATCTGATTGGAATGCAGGCATTGCGCATGGAAACCCTGCAGGTGCTCGACCACCCCGAAACGCTGTGGGGTGGCGCCTTCGAGTTGTCGTTCAAGGGCGATGAGGCCACCGGCACCGAGCTGATCGAGCCGTTCTACCCGTTGCGCTAGACGCACACGTAGCTGCGCTCAATCCGGCAGTGCCGCCTGCAGGGTTGCCAGGTCGGCACTGTCCAGTGGCCGCACCACCCGTGCCACCTCGTGACCATCATGCAGCAGCACGGCGGTCGGCCACAGCTTCACCTTGAACGCGCGGCCCAGCGGCTTGCCCTTGCCATCCTCGATTTTCCAATGCACCAGATCGTTGGCATCGACGAAGGCCTGCAACGCCGCCTGTGCGTCCTGGCAGTGGCCGCACCACGGTGCGCCGAACTCCAGCAGTTGCCAGCCCGGCTGCGCTTCCACATCCGCATGGGCCGGCTCTGCCGAGAGGTGATCACGCATGAAAGGCACGTGCGTTACGCCGCCAGCGCCTTCTGGATATCGGCCAACGGTGCGTTGGTCAGATCCTTGGCGATATCACCCAGCAGGCGCGACTGCACTTCCTTGTGCAGCAGCGGACGGATGCGCCCCAGCGTGGTCGGGTCGGCCACCAGCACCAGGTGCGCGTAGCGGTTGTTCAGCGCATCGTCGTTGAGCTGCTCGGCGACCTGCTTGGCGAAGGTGGCTTCATTGAGCTGCGAGATCGACATGTCCTTCGGCACCGCGCCGGCCGGCCCCTGCCCCGAGATGCCTTGCTCGCTGATGTCCTGCAGGCGCAGCTCACCTTCCTGCTTCAAGCTGAGTTGATGCTCGCTGCCAACGTTGGTGAACACGCGGGCAGAACCACCATCGGCGACGATGATGAGGGTGCCTTCGGGAATGCGACGGATCATGCGATGTTCCTTGTGGAGTGCGTTCACCTGCACCGTAGCCAGCCGTGCGTGAGCGGCGCGGCCACAGTTCGTTCAACGCATGTCATCACACACGCGCTGCAGATGAACAGGCGCGATGGAACACAGCGTGCAGATCTGGCGGCTTCGCTGCATGCTCACGCCGATGCCGTTATGATGAACGGATGATCGACACGACCCACTACGTGACGGGCGCACCTGTTACGTGGGAAGCACTGCCGACCGGCGCTTCGCTTGCCACGCATGTTCCCGCCCAGCATTTCCATCGCCTCGCGCTGGATCCTGGCGGCTGACGCCCGCAGGCCCTTCTGCCTGCACTCCCCACGCTGATGTGACACCCGGCCGCTGTCTGCGCTGCCGCGGTGATCCCGTTTCCGTGTTTCCGCCCCTGCGGAGGTGCCGTGCCGTGCGCGTGGCATCGCGCCCGCGCCTGTTCCCGGAACACACCCCATCGCTCATTCCCCCACCTGACAGGGAGCCTCCATGCAGGACACCCCCGATTCACATGCCCATTTCGGCTGGTTCAAACGCCGCCGCCACCTGAAGGTCGATGAGATCACCGTTGTCGACAAGCCTATGCTCAAGCGCGCCGTCGGCGCGGCTGCACTGGGCAATGCCATGGAGTGGTTCGACTTCGGTGTGTACGGCTATCTGGCCGTCACCATCGGCCAGGTGTTCTTCCCCTCCAGCAATCCCACCGCACAGGTGATCGCCGCCTTCGCTACCTTCACCGTGGCATTCCTGGTGCGGCCGCTGGGCGGCCTGGTGTTCGGCCCGCTGGGCGATCGTTACGGCCGCCAGAAAGTGCTGGCGTTCACCATGATCCTGATGGCGCTGGGCACCTTTGCGATCGGCCTGATTCCCTCCTACGAACGCATCGGCATCTGGGCGCCGGTGCTGTTGCTGCTGGCGCGCGTGGTGCAGGGCTTTTCCACCGGCGGCGAGTATGGCGGTGCAGCCACCTTCATCGCCGAGTACTCCACCGACCGCAACCGCGGCCTGATGGGCAGCTGGCTGGAGTTCGGCACGCTGGGCGGCTACATCGCCGGCGCCGGCACCGTCACCGCGCTGCACATTCTGTTGAGCAGCGAGCAGATGCTGGACTGGGGCTGGCGCATTCCGTTCCTGGTGGCCGGCCCTCTGGGCCTGCTCGGCCTGTACATGCGCATGAAACTGGAAGAAACCCCGGCATTCCGCGCCTTCGCCGAAGAAGCAGAGAAGCGCGAACATGACCGCCCCGGGCTGGGCGCGCTGTTCCAGGTGCATGGCCGCCAGCTGCTGGTGTGCATGGGCCTGGTGCTGGTGTTCAACGTCACCGACTACATGCTGCTGACCTACATGCCCAGCTACCTCAGCGTCACCATGGGCTATGCCGAGAGCAAGGGCCTGCTGCTGATCATCATCGTGATGCTGGTGATGATGCCGCTGAACATCGTCGGCGGGCTGTTCAGTGACAAGCTGGGCCGCCGCCCGATGATCATCGGTGCGTGCATCGCGCTGCTGGTGCTGGCGGTGCCGTGCCTGCTGCTGGTGGGCAGCGGCAACGACTGGATGATCTTCCTGGGCCTGATGCTGCTGGGCCTGGCGCTGGTGTGCTTCACCAGTTCGATGCCATCCACGCTGCCGGCGCTGTTCTATACCCCGGTGCGCTACAGCGCGCTGTCGATCGCCTTCAACGTGTCGGTGTCGCTGTTCGGCGGCACCACGCCGCTGGTGACCGCGTGGCTGGTGGAGCGTACCGGCGATCCGCTGGTGCCGGCCTACTACCTGATGGGTGCGGCGGTGATCGGCCTGGTGACCATGCTGTTCGTGAAGGAAACCGCCGGCCTGCCGCTGCGCGGTTCACCGCCGGCCGTGGGCAGTGACAAGGAAGCCGCCGCGTTGTTGAAGAGCGACGTGCCGGTGACGGTGGACCCGAGCTTGCCGCCGTTGCCCGACGTTGCAGAGCCCGAGCAGGTGAAGCCGGCCTGAGGCCCGGCGCGAAACCGCATCCACGCATGGCGTGGATCTACTGAGGCTCCGCCGGTGCCGAATGGCGTGGATCTATGGTGTGGTGTTCAATTCCATCGCGCGCATCACGATCGGCTTGGCCCAATCCGGGGTGTGCAGCAGTTCGGCCACCGACACCGGGTACTGCAGTTGGCCCTGCGCCATCGCCAGCACCGGCAGTGGTTCGACACAGCCCTCGGCATCAGCCGGGGCGCTGTTGTCGTAGACATGCAGTTCGGCCAGGTGCGGCAGCAGGTCCAGCAGGTTCTCGCGCGCGGAATCGAAGCGCGCGTGGATCTTCTCGACCGGAATGTCGTGGCCACCGGCAGCCACCCGCGTCGCTACGCGGGCGATGTGCAGTTCGACGTTGGCCAGGCCACAGAACCAGATGGCGACGTGGTGCCGTTCGCAGGCCTCGCGCAGCAGGCGCGGAATGGTGTTGCCGCCCAGCGTGGTCTCGAAGGCGAAGTCAGTGCCGTCGGCCATCGCCTGGCGCAGGCGGCGGGTGCCTTCCTGCCACGCCTCGGCATTGGCTTCGGGCAGCGGCCAGCCAGCCTCCACCAGGCGCCGGGTGAACGAATCCGGGTTGAACCAGCTCAGCCCTTCGGCTTCCAGCCAGGTGCCCAGCAGCGAACTCTTGCCGGCGCCATTGACGCCGGCCAGCACCAGGATCCGCCCCATCGGTCAGAGCGGACGACCGAGGGTGACCTTGCGGCCGCGACGGATCGGCTGGCCCAGCACCTTGCCCAGCCCCTCGCCACGCTGCAGGCCGGCCAGGGTCTGGTCGAACTCGCTGCGCAGGCGCATCAGCTCCTCGCTGCGCTCCCCGGCGTCACTACCGGCGGCCTTGGCCAGCAGTTCCTGGTAGGTGCGGATGTCCACGATCACCGCTTCGGGGTGGTTGTGGTTGGTGATGACCAGCGCCTGCTTCTCGCGCACGGTGCGCATCAGGCTCGGCCAACCGCGGGTCTTCACCGACGAGGCCGGGGCCTTTTCAAGGCCGGGCAGATCCAGCGGCAGGGTCATGGCACAGCTCCGGGCAGAGGTGGACTATGGCCACTATACCCAATTTGGCCAAATTGGGGATAAACCGGGTTTCACCGGCCTGGCCCGACCTGCGGCGCATCGGTCTGCAGCAGGCTGTCGCGCTCGCGCAGCGGGAACCGGATCCAGGCGTCCAGCCCCTGCGGGCTGAAGCGCAGTTCGCCAGTGCCGGCCAGTTCATAGGGCACGCGCTGCTCGATCAGAGTGCGGCCCAGGCCGCGCTGCTGGGGCAGCGCCCAGCCCTCCACCTCGGCATGGCGTTCGCACCAGTGCAGGCCCAGCCAGGGCTGTTCGTCCTGTACCTGCAGTTGCCAGGACACCTCGACGCGGCCGCTGGCATGGCTCACCGCACCGTGACGGAGTGCATTGGTGGCCAGCTCATGGATGGCCAGCGACAGCACTTCGGCCGCCTTGGGCGGCAGCAGCACATCCTCGCCCTGCAGGCAGTAGGCGGCCATCGACGGCGTCTCCGCCGCGATTTCCTCGTTGAGCATGCCGCGCAGGCAGACCCCGGCGTTGGCGCCGCGGGTCAGCAGGCTCTGGGTGCGCGCCAGCGACATCAGGCGCCCGCACAGCCGTTCGGCATATTCATCCACGCTGCCGACCGACGCGCGGGTGCGCCAGGCAAGGGCATGGATGGTCGACATGATGTTGCGCACCCGGTGCTGCAGTTCGGCCAGCAGCACCGACTGGCGCTCGGTGGCGCGCTTGAGGTCGTCGATGTCCACGGCAATGGCGAACACGCCGCTGACCTCGCCATCGGCATCGCGCAGCGGCGCGGCAGCAACCCGTGTCCAGCGCGCGCGGCCATCGTCGTGCAGGTACTGGAACTCCAGCCCCGGCACCACGGTTTCACCGCGCATCGCGCGGGCAATGGCGAAGTCGTCGGGCCCGATGGCGCTGCCGTCGGTGTGCCAGCCCCGCCAGCGGTGCTGGTTGTCCGCATCGGCGGACGGCACCTTGCCGGTGGGCAGATAGGCGCGCATCTGGTCGTTGGATAACAGCATGCGACCGTCCAGATCGACAATGCACAACCCCACCGGCAGCATCCTGAAGGCCAGCTCGAGGCGACGCTCGCTCTCGCGCCGACGCAGTTCTTCGCGCTCGCGCGCGGCCCGTGCCAGATGCGCGGCGGTGGTCTCGAACATCGTCACCAGCACGCCGTTGATGCGCCCTTCCTCGCCGCGGATCGGGCTGTAGGTGATGGTGAACCAGACATCCTCCAGGCGGCCGTGCCTGGCCAACGGATACAGCTTGTCCTCGAAGGTGAGGGTTTCGCCCTGCCAGACCCGGGTATAGAGCGGCCCATTGATGTGCCAGACCTCGGGCCAGCACTCGCGGGTCGGCTGGCCGAGCCCGGCCGGATGCCTGTCGGCGAGGATTTCGGCATAGCCGTCGTTGTAGAGCTGCACCAGTTGCTCACCCCACAGCACGATCATCGGGAAGCCGTGGGCCAGCATCAGGTCCACGGTGGCGCGCAGGTGCGGCGGCCAGCGGTCGATCCCGCCCAGCGCGGTCGACGCCCAGTCATGCCGGGCAATGCGCGCGGCCATCCCGTCGTGGCGGGCGTGCAGCCGCAGCGCCGGCGGCATGCCGGCCTGCCGGTCGGCGGCGTGGAAGCCTTCGATACGGCGCCCCATACGGCCCGGTCAGGTGATGCCCGCAGACGCCTGCGGTGCAGCGACAAGCCCGGCCAGCTGCTGGACCAGGGCCTCGATGTGATAGGGCTTGGTGCAGCGCGGGGCGGCGGCGAAACGGCTCGGCAGGTTGTCGTCGTACCCGGAGGTGAGCAGGAACGGCGTCCCCGCCTCCGCCAGGCGATCGGCCAACGGATAGACCTGTTCGCCGCCGAGGTTGATGTCGAGCAATGCGACGTCGATCGGATGGGTATCGACCAGCCGCCCCAATGCCTGCAGGTCACCGGCCGGGCCGATCACCTGTGCGCCCTTCAGTTCCAGGTAGTCGACCAGGAACATCGCGATGGCGAATTCATCTTCCGCCACCAGCACGCGCAGCCCTTTCAGGCCCTCTGGTTTGTTACCGGCTTCCAGCACGCCCTGCACTCCTCGATGCACGCGACCCGCCTGCGGTCGCAACGAGGGCAGGATGCGCGATCCGGCCTACAAGAGCGCGTGACGATCGATGAAGAGCAGGTACTGACGGCCTCTACCTCAGAACGCGCGCTCCCACTTCAGGCTGAGCAGGCTGCGGTCGTGGCTGTACAGCCAGCCGACATTGCTGTCAATGCGCGCGTAACGCAGGCTCAGGCTGGGCACCAGCCCGGCGACCGCCAGCCGTTCGCTGCGCACGATGGCGATGAGGTTCTGTTCGCTGTCCTCGCGCCGCGCCTCCAGCAACGGGCTCCAGGCATCGTAGTCACGCTCGCGCAATGAAACGAACACGGTGGCGGTGGTACCCGTCCACTGGCGCGCGGCCCCCAGGCGCAGGCCTCGCTGGCGGTAGCCGTTGGCCGGATTGGCGGCACGGCTGTCACTCAGGTCCAGTCCGGCAAAGAGGGTCCAGCGCGGGTTGAGCGCACGGAACCAGGTGGCATACACCGCAGCCAACTCACCGTCGTAATTGCTGGCCAGGCCGCGCTGGCGATAGCGCTGGCGCTTCCAGTCGGCCTCCAGCTTGAGCAGGCTGCGCGCATCCAGCGCATATTGCCATTCGCCGTGCAGCCCGCTGCCGCCCTGCAGGGCCCGATTGCCCACGCCCTGGTAGTCATAGCTCGGCGCGATCTGCAGGGTATGCCGTGCGCTGCGCCAGCTGTAGCCGGCCTGCACGCTGGCATTGAGTTCGTTGTAGGCACTGTGCCCGCGCCAGGCCTGGCCGAACGCAAGCCCGCGCACATAGACGCCATGATGACCGGCCAGCGCCCAGCGACGTTCCAGGTTGCCGTCGTAGTCCAGGCCCATCGCGCGTTGGGCATCGGGAAGATTGCGCTGGATGATGCAGGTCTCGCCGACGCCGAACAGGCAGGTGCGGCTGGCCGAGCTGCGGTTGATGTTGTCGCTCCATGCCGGGCCGGCGGCCAGCGCTCCTTTCCAGCGCTGGCGCGCCTGCAGCGCGGCCAGGTAGGCGTCCACCCGTCCGCGCACACCTGCGGTGGCGGGGTCGTCGGCATTGATGCCACCGGCGATGGCAGTGAACAACGCCACGGCATCGCGGTCGCGCTGGTCTTCGGCATAGACACGCGCCAGTTCGAGGCGCGCCGGCAGGAAATCCGGTTGGGCCGCCAGCAGCGCCTCGTACTCGCTGGCCGCGCGGCGGTGATTGCCGGCCACCCGCGCCAGGCCGCCCTGCGCGTAGTGGCGCAGCAACGGGTCGTGGCCGGGCAGTTCGATGTATTCGTCCAGGAAGCGTTGCGCGGCGCCCCATTGCTGATGCTGCAGCGACAGGTACAGCGCCTGGCCCAGATCGTCGACGGTGCGCTCCACGCGCAGGGTCTGGCCGTCGATGGTGATGGTCGGCCGCTCCGACTCGGCCTGCCGCAGGCGCTGCTGGTCCTGCTGCTGGTGGCGCAGTTCGCTGCCCTGCTCAAGCACGCGACGCAGATCATCCTGCTGGGCGCGCACATCGGCAGCGGCCAGCAACAGGATCACAAGGAAGATGGGATGGCGCATGGTCGATCCGTGGTGATGCATGCAGCGGGCCGAAGCAGGGACTGGCGGATCGCGGCTTGTCCCTGCCCTGCCCCGTCAGGGGCGTGGCAATCAGTTCTTGCTGCCGCCGAAGGCGGTGTCGTACTGGCTGTTGCCGGCGAAGGTGGCGATGCCGGCCAGGGTGGCGGCGTTGGCGCCGAAGAACTGACCCTGGGTGGTGCCGTTGACGCTGCCATTGACGTTGGCCGAACCGGCGAACGATGCGTCGGCACTGTTGATGTTGGCAACGATGGCCAGGTTCAGGCCATTGCCGGACAGTGCACCATCCAGGGTGCCGGCACCGAAGTCGGCGTCGAAGGTGCCGCTCAGCAGGTTGCTGCCGTTGAACTTGTTCAGGCCAGCCACGGTGTAGGACGCCACGCCGGCGGGCAGCGTGGTGCCGGCGCGGTCACCGACGAAGTAGACCTGGCGGTTGTTGAAACCACCGGCGGCGCCATCCTTGGACCATTCACCGAACCAGACATCGCCACTGCCGACCTTGACGAAGTTGAAGTGGCCCATGCCGGCGTGGCTGCCCGGTGCGCCGGTGATCGGCATGGCCAGGGTACGTACCGTCACGCCATTGACGGTGGTGGGTGCCGAGTAGGCGCTCAGGCCCTGGAAGTCCACCGGCTTGGCCTGGGACACGGTGCCGACACCGATACCGGCCTTGCCAGCGCGGTGCGGGCCGCCATTGACCTGCGATTCGCCCACCGCCACGTACAGCTCGGCATCGGTCTTGGCACTGGCAGCACCGACGATATCGGCAGCATGCGCGGCACCGACCAGAGCCAGCGAGGCGGCAACGGCAAGAACCGAACGGGAGATCATTTTCATGGTATTGCTCCTTGATTGAGGGAACTACGGGTACAACGCTTGAAAGTGGGAGATCAGAAGCGCGCGGTGACGCCGAGCTTCAGGGTGCGACCCGGCGCGGGCAGCGTGGAGCGCGTGGCCGGATCGACGTAGTAGCGGTTGCCGAGGTTGCTGCCGACCAGTTCGACGCTGGCATGCTCGTTGAAGCGCCAGCGCGCATAGGCATCGACGGTGGTGATGTTTCCCCAGGTGAACGGCACGTTCTGCCAGAGCAGGCCGCTGCCGCCGCTCAGCAGGCGGTCGCGGTAGGCCTGCAGGTCAGGGTTCTCGTGGCGCTGGTAGTGCACGATGCGGCTGCCCAGTTCCAAGCGCTCATCGAACAGGCGCGTGCCCAGCGACCAGTTGATCGACAGCTTGGGGATGGCCTGGGTCAGCAGGTAGCCACCGACGAAGCCGTCCTGCACGCAGTTCGGCACCAGGCCGCGGTTCGCGTCCAGCAGCACCGCCGTGCTCTCGTCACACACTTCGTTTTCCAGCGTGCGGGTGATACCCAGATCGGTGAAGAAGCGCCGGTTGTCGAAGCGCGCCTGCAGCTCGATGCCGCGGATGGTCTGCTTGTCGATGTTGTCGAACAGGAAGTTGCCGTCGCGCTCGATCACGTCCCGGGTCTTGTGCACGTAGTAGGCCAGCTTGACGTCGGCATCGGCGGTGTTGCCGAACAGGGCCGACAGGTTGTGCACGTAGCCAATCTCGTAGTTGTAGGCGTGCTCGGGCTTGAGCGCGTACAGCGGATTGAGGCTGCCGGAGAAGGCGATGGTGCTTTCGAACATGCTCGGGAACCGCACTGCTTCGCTGTAACGCACGTAGGCACGCGCGGCCGGAGACAGGTGAGCCGTGGCCGAGAAGGTCGGCAGCCAGGCATGGTCGCGCCGGCGGCTGTTGCGCCCATCCACCGGCCGCGACTGCACGCTGTTGCCGATGTTGCAGACCTGGTCGCTGCCGGCAAACACCGGCTGCACGCCGGGAATGGCCGCCACTTCACCATTGAGGCAGGGGTTGCCTGCGCGCGTGTAGTTGCCATCGGCATCGGGCAACCAGGGCCGGGTATGTCGGACCGGGCGCGGGGTCTCATACGGCGCCAGAAGGTTGCGGATGCTCTGGTCGATGAACCAGCCCATGCCCCGCTTTTCCCAGACGGCGCGGCGCGCCTCCAATGCATCGATGCGTGACTGCAGGTCTGCCGGACGGGGCAGCAACTCGTTCACGGTGTACTGCGCTTCCTTGCCACCTACGCCCTTGGTCAGCAGCTCGGGGTGCGCCTCGAGGAAATCATCGAAGGCCCAGTAGCGGCTGTAGCGAACACCTGCATTGAGGGTGAGGAAGTCGACCGGGCGCCACTCCAGAGTGAGGTAGCCTTCTCCCTCCTGGCGGCGCCCGGCACGCGGGAACATGCGCCAGCCATCGGTGGTACCGAAGTACGGATCGCGGGACCCCAGCTTCTCGTACTGCCAGTTGCCGCCCACGGTCAGGTCCAGGGTCGAATGCAGGGCGAAACGGTTGCTCAGGATCAGGCCGGTGCGGTCGTTGCGCGCGTTGGCCAGCGCGGTGTTGCGCAGGATCGGGCTGGCGTCCGGGTTCCATGCCGGGTTGCCCACCGCGAAGTTGGGAAAGCCACCGGCGGTGTAGGTGTCGCTTTCCGTTTCCGTGCGCCACAGGTTGGCGTACAGGTCCAGCCAACGACTGCCGGCTGGCTGGAAACGGTACTCCAGGTTCCAGGCATCGGAGTCGACGCGGCTGAGCGGCCACTGGATGCGCCCATAGTCCGGCGCGGACAGGATGCGCGAGGGCATGATCTCGCCGTAGTGCGACAGCGTGCGCCGCCAGGTGGCCTTCAGCTGCTGGTCGTCGTTGATCTGCCAGGTTCCCTTGACCAGCCACGATTCCTGCTCGCTGGAGGTGTTGGGCACTTCATCACCCGGCTTGAAGTAGCGCGCCAGCGTGGTGATGTAGTCGATGCCCTGGTATTCGTACTTCTCGCGCGGGTCCTGGTCGTAGTAGCCGCTGCCCTTGCTGCCGGAGAAGTAGTTGCCGCGCTTGCGCCAGGCGTAGGCGGCCATCAGGTCGACGTTGTCGCCACGCACGCCCAGCGCCAGTCGCCAGGCCTGGTCCTCGCCGTCGAAGGGGTTGTTGCCACTGCGCGACTTCACCGGCACCACCAGGGTGCGGTCGTCATAGGGCGAGTTCGGCGAGCCCTGCGGGAAGCCGGGTACCGTGCGGTAGTCCTCGCCGGTATGCAGCCGCGGCAGGCGCGGCGCCACCGCATTGCTGCTGCCTTCGATCTTCAGCTCCCCGCCGAAGCGCTCGCCGGCCGCAACAATGTCGTCAACGTCGATGGTCTTGATCACCAGCGCGCCACCGATCCCGCTGTGCACATCGCGCACCAGCCCTGGCCCCTTGATGACCTGGATGCCACCAATCAGGTTGGGATCGATGTAGTTGCGGTTGCTGACGCCGTTGTAGCCGCGCCAGACGGTCAACGCCTGTTCGCCCCCGTCGATGCTGACCGGCACCCGCCCCGGCCCCTGGATGCCGCGGATGTTGATGTCCAGTGCGCCACTGTTGCGCGCATCGCCACTGAACACGCCGACCAGATCCTTGACCACGTCGGCCGGGTTGGAGCCGCGATAGCGTTCCACCCGGTCGCGCCCCGAATACGCCGTGGTCAGGTCCAGCGCGAACACATCATCGTAGCCGCGCCGATCGCGGGCCTCGCCCCCTTCCGACTGCAGGCGACCGGCCACGTCCAGTGTCTCGGTCACCCGCACCCCCTCCCCTTCACCGGCCTCCGCTGCGGCGCGCAGGCTCCAGGTGCCGTCCATGCCGCGTTGTGCGCGCACGCCGCTGCCGCGCAGCAGCTGCTGCAGGGCCTGCATCTGGCTGTACTCGCCCTGCACCGCACTGGAACGACGGCCTTCCACCAGATTACTGCGGAACACCACCTGGGCATCGGCCTGGCGACCGAACGCACGCACGGCATCGGCCAGCGGCTGCTCGGGAATGGCGTACTGGCGCAGCGGCGCGACGACCGCCGGTTGCGCCTGCGCGGCCGGCACCCCGGCCAACGGCAGCAGTACGGTGGAGATGGCCAGGGCCAGGACGGTGGCGCGACGGTGACAGGCGGATGCCGTGGACGGCATGGACGGGAACTCCTCAAGCGGGGCGGAACCGCCGGCACATCCGGTGCCGGTGGCATGTCTGGCTTGAGGAAAAACGGTGTTTCGCTCTGGCTATACCTCTATAGACAACGGGGCACGGCGAGTGCCCACGGTTTTTTCATGTTTTTTTCATGTGGCGCTTTCTGCCATCAACCGGCTGCACCTCACCACAGCACCATCGCGCCGCCAGGCAGGCGCTGCACGCGCAGTCCTGCCTGCGCGGCCACCGCATCGATGCCCGTTTCCGGGTGCTGCAGGTGGAACAGGCCGCTGACCCGCACGCGGGCACCCTGCCCGCCCAGCACCCAGACCGGTGCACGGCGGTAGCGCCCCAGATCGGCAATGGCCTGTGCCGCCGGCAGATCGTCGATCACCACTTCACCGCGCCGCCACGGCGCTACGCCATCGGGACCTACCTGCTGCAGCGGTTGCAGCCAGCGCCCGTCACGGAACACACGTGCCTGCCCCGCATGCAGGCGCTGCACGCTGCCATCGCCCGGGCGCACATCGACCACGCCCTCGCTGACCTGGGTGGTGACCGTGCTGTCCTGCATCGACACGCTGAACGCGGTGCCGATGTCATGCACCTTGCCACCCGCCGCCTCGACCTGGAACGGCCGGGCCTCGTGTGCCACCTGGAACCAGGCCTGGCCGCGCAGCAGGCGCAGGTGCCGTTGCTGGCCATTGAAGTCGATGGCCAGCGCGGTACCGGCATCCAGCACGGCAGTGCTGCCATCTTCCAGCTGCACCACGCGCGGCGCATCGCTGCTGCGCAGGTCGCTGCGTGCCAGCAGCACTGCCTGCGGTGCGGCGGCGACCATCAACACCACGGCAGCGGCCGAAGCCAGCAGCCACGGCAGGCGGCGGCGCGGCGCCAGCGGCCGCAGCCCTTCGCGATCGGCGGTCAGCCCGGGCAGCGCGGCCAGCACCTCGGGCCCGGCGACATCCAGCCCCTGCCAGAAGGCCTGCTGCTGGCGCCAGGCCAGTGCATGGCACGGATCGGCCTGCAGCCAGCGCTGCAGGGTTCGTTGCTGGCGTTCGGGCAGCGGGCCTGCACTGCACCGGATCACCCAGCGCAACGTCTGCCTGGCCTGACGCGGCGAGGGTTCGGACGTGGTCATGGTTGTGGCCTGCCGCACCGCGAACGGGTGCGCTTTCCTGTTGTGACAATGGCGGGCGCGATCTGCCCACGGCAATCGCCGTTCATCGCCGCACTCCCTGCTGGTGCTGCTGGATCAGCAGCGCCGCGCGCAGTACGTGCTTGCCGACCAGGCTCTTGGAAATTCCCAGGCGCGTGGCGATCTCGCGCTCGCTCAGGCCCAGGTAGCGGTTGAGCACGAAGCACTCGCGCACCTGCCCGGGCAGCGCCAGAATGGTCTGGGTGATCTCACGCAGCTGTGCCTGGTCGAGCGCCTGCGCCTCGCCATCGTGGCCGGCCCCGGCCATGTCGGCGGCGTACTCGGCCATCGCGCGCCGTTCGCGGGCATCGGCCTGGCTGCGGTTGAGCGCGTGGTGATAGGCCATCCGGTACAGATAGCCACGCGGCTCCAGGATGGGCGGATCGCCGGGCACGCTGCTGGCCTTCAGGTACAGGTTCTGCAGGGTGTCCTCGGTACTGGCCGGGTCGAGATAGCGCGCGATGAAGCGAGACAACGCACGGCGCTCGCGGATCAGCAGCTCGACCAGCGCCAGGGCATTGGGAGACATAGGTGCCAAGGCCGGACCGGGGAATGATGGGCGTGATGGCGACGGTCCGGAGGTGAATTGTGGGCTGCGTGGCCACGGGCGGCAAGCACAGTCGAGTCGACACATTCGGTAGATCCACGCCATGCGTGGATGCGGGGGCTATGGCTCGTCCAGCGCCTCGAAGCGCTCGGCCAGGAAATCGAGCAGTGCCCGCACGGCCGGCAGCAATCCGCGCCGCGATGGGAACACGGCGTGCACGATGCCGTGCTTCGGCACCCACTCGGGCAACACCGGCACCAGCGCACCACGGGCCAGCTCCTCGCTGATCATCATCCGCGGCAGCATCAACACCCCCACCCCGGCAACCGCGGCGGCGCGCAGCGCGATCATGTCATCGCTGACCAGGCGCGGGCGATGGTGCACGCTGGCCTGCACGTCGTCCGGCCCGGTGTACTCCCAGGCATGCTGCTGGCTGGGCGAGGCCAGGTCGACGGTCGGCATCATCGCCAGGTCGGCCGGCACCTGCGGCGTACCCAGCCGCTGCAGCAGCGCCGGGCTGGCACTGGTGCACCACACCCGGCGCGCCAGCACGCGCACCACCAGGTCGCTGTCCTCCAGCGGCGGCGGCCGTACCCGTATCGCCACGTCCACGCACTCGCCCACCACGTCGACGCGGCGGTTGGTGGCCTCCAGCTGCACCGTCACCTGCGGGTGCAGGGCCAGGAAGTCGGCCAGCATCGGGCCGATGCGCGCATGCAGGATCGCGATCGGGCACGCCAGGCGGATCGTGCCGCGCGGCTCGGCGCGTGACATCGCGATGGCTTCTTCGGCTGCTTCGGCCTCCACCAGCATCGCCTTGCAGTGGCGGTAGTAGTCCTGGCCGACCTCGGTGACCGAGAAGCGCCGGGTCGAACGCTGGATCAGCCGCACGCCCAGGCGCTCCTCCAGCAGCGCGATGCGCCGGCTCAGTTTCGACTTGGGCATGGCCAGCGCACGGCCGGCCTGCGAGAAGCCGCCGTGCTCCACCACCATGGCGAAGTAGAACAGGTCGTTGAGGTCGCAGCGGCGGATATCGGCAATGAACACGGGGCGAACTCCTGCGGCGCAAGGTCTGGGCCAATTGTTCACCAGATAGGACTATGACGGCAAATAATGGCGTCTACCGAGCTAATTGTTGCAGCGATATCGTCTCCGCAACGAAGAGAAACGGCCGGCAGCCCCGGCCAGGAGATCGCCATGAAGCGTGTCACCGGTACCTACAGCGCCCCCCGCCCGCATTGGGTCGGCGACGGATTCCCCGCCCGCTCGCTGTTTTCGTACAACACCCACGGCCAGCACCTGAGCCCGTTCCTGCTGCTGGACTACGCTGGCCCGTACAGCTTTGCGCCCAGCGACACCCCGCGTGGGGTCGGCCAGCACCCGCATCGTGGTTTCGAGACGGTCACCATCGTCTATGAGGGCGAAGTCGCCCATCGCGATTCAACCGGGGCCGGCGGCACCATCGGCCCGGGCGACGTGCAGTGGATGACCGCTGCCTCGGGCATCCTCCACGAGGAATTCCATACGCCGGAATTCAGCCGGCGCGGCGGCACGCTGGACATGGTCCAGTTGTGGGTGAACCTGCCGGCGCGGAACAAGATGGGTGCGCCGGGCTACCAGACCCTGCTCGATGCAGACATTCCCTCGGTGGATCTGCCTGGGGGCGCTGGCCGCGTGCGGGTCATCGCCGGTCGCTTCGACGGCCGTGCCGGCCCGGCCCGCACCCACACGCCGATGGATGTCTGGGACATCCGCCTGCAGCAGGGGCACCACGCCGAACTGCCGGTGGCCGATGGCCGCACGCTGGCACTGGTGGTGCTGAAGGGTTCGGTGCGGATCAACGGCGGCCCGCCGGTCGGCGAGGCACAGCTGGTCACCTTCGACCGCGCTGGCACGGACGTGTTCGTCGACGCCGACAGCGACGCCACCGTGTTGCTGCTCAGCGGTGAGCCGATCGACGAGCCGGTGGTGGGCTATGGCCCGTTCGTGATGAACAGCCAGGCCGAGATCGCGCAGGCGGTCAACGACTTCAACAGCGGCCGCTTCGGCCA
>NZ_JAOEDV010000048.1:0-33998 GCF_029837545.1 Stenotrophomonas sp. GD04024
GCTTGGTCGTACTCCCACCTTGTGGAGCGACGACACGGCGATAGATCTGACGGCATCGGCCACGCAGGCGCTGTCAGTGCGCGCGACGCAGTTGGAGAACGGGCAGAGCCAGCTGCAGGCGTCCTACACCTGGGCGCTGGACGTCAATGGCCGGGCCATCGGCATGACGTCGGTCAACAACGGCACCATCGGTCAGATCAACTTCGTTGCTGATCGATTCGGCATCGTTGATCCGAACAACACCGGTAGCACGACGTTCGAGGGCGGCCGCTGGATCACGCGGTCAGGGGCCTACATGATGGTACACGGCAAGCCGTTCGGGGTGTCCAACGACCTGATGATGTGGATCGGTGTGGGTTCCAACCCGAGCAATGCCAGCAAGGCGAACGGCCTGTTCTGGGTCGACAACCAGGGCAATGGCTACTTCGGTGGCAGCCTGTCGGCCGGCGTGCTCAAGAACGCCGTGCAGACCACCTCGACCAGCGGCAACGCCGAGATCATCAACGGACCGTTCTCGACCCTGGGGCGCGCCAAGAACGTCGTGGTCAGCTATGACATGACCAAGACAGACACGGCGCACACGGGCCGGTGGACCGGGGTTTCCGGGCCTGTGAACGCAACCATCGCGATCTACCGGAAGGTCGGAAACGGCGGCGAGCAGTTCATCACCAACTTCAACGTCACGGGCAACTATGAGGTGCTGAACGAGCAGGGTGGCCCGTCGCAGCTGACGTCGCGCATGGCGGGCTCGCACACCTTCACCGACAACACCCCGGGCACCGAGCAGTTCACCTACCGCGCCATCATTGTCACCCGCAACGTGGCCACCGGCACGGCGAGCGGCGGCGCGGTCGGTGTGGTGATCAATCAGACGCTGGGCATCATTTCCGTGGAGCAATGAGATGTCACCGATTCTTTCCGAGAGCAACAACAACCGGGTCGAGATGTTGGCGACCCGGATCGATGTGCAATGGGACTTCCGGGACAATGACGGTCCGGTGCTGTTCTTCTTCGATCGCGTGGACTGGAACCCGGGCACTGGTCAGGTCAACACCCGGAGCTATGACCGCACGGTGCGCGCTCCGATCCGCGACCTGTTGGCGGGCGAGTACACCTTCGCCCACCCGCTTACCGGCGAACAGATCACCGAGCCTGGCTGGAAGCTGATGGCGCTGATCAAGGCTGCGACGGATCGTGTGTGGGAAGCGGAGAACCCGCCGGCACCGGAGATCGTCGCGCCACCGGCGGGCGGTGGGGATTGAGGCACTGCCGGGTGGGGGGGCATTGAGATCAGACTAGCGGGCGCTGGGCCCGGTCTAGGATGCGCTCACGCGACTGCCTGCAGCAGATCTTCGTGGTTGTTCCGCGGAGTGTTGACCGAGCGGCTGACGCGGTAGGCCTCCATGGCCGGCGGCTCGCTGGCCAGCAGCATTGCCATGGCGTCGTCCGGGCTGGCGCCCATCCAATCATCGATCTGGCCGGCGGTCAGCCAGACTGGCATGCGGTCGTGGATGTCGGCCGAGACGCCGCTGCTGTCGCCGGTGATGATGGTGAAGGTGCCCAGGTTGCCGTCGGGCAGCAGGGGGCTGGTGTCCTCCCACAGGCCAGCGGCCAGCAGCGGCTGGGCCGCGTGGATGAACCACGGGTCCTTCTTCCCGTCCTCGGGGCTGACCGACCACTCGTAGTAGCCGGCCATCGGGATCACGCACCGGCGCTTCTTGAACGCTGAGCGGAATGCCGGCTTCGTGGCCACCGTCTCGATGCGGGCGTTGATGGTCGAGCCCTGCAGGCCCTTGGCCTTGGCCCAGAACGGCAGCAGGCCCCACGCCAGGCGGGTGACCTGGCGGCCTTCGCCGCGGTCCAGGATCACTGAGGCGCGCTGTGTCGGCGCCAGGTTATAGCTCGGCTGGATCTCGGCCATGCCGGGTGCAAGGTCAGCCAGCCCCGGCTGGCCGAAGTCGATCACGGGGAGCTGGACGAATCGGCCGCACATGGCCGGAGGGTAGACCGGTCTGCCGTGCCCGGGGCGTGTAGGGACAGCCGGACCCGACAGAGCGAGGTTGCCCGATGGTGCCGGCCAGCCAAGGCTGGCATCCTGACCTTGCCGGATCCGTGGCCGCAGGGAGCTCAACCCGGGGGGCGCTTGAGCAGCGTCGCGCCGGCCACATTTGCAGATGCCCGTCCCCCGCCACCATGAGACATTCAGCTCATTAGGATGTTGCCGAGGACCGGATGGCGTGATCAGAGAATCTGGGGCTTTCTCACTAGGTGAGACTCGTGGCAGAATTGGTAGGCCTTCGCCCGGTGCATTCAGATGACCCGTCACTTCGCTGCCGATGAGCTCGTGCAGTTTCAGTCCAGCAACCTGAATATATTCAGGAAGAGCCTCGTTACGAGCGTTGTTTGCGAATTCCGGTTTCCAACTCTTATTGAGCTGGGCGATGCGAAGCCACCGGCTCGCTTTGTGAAGTCTTTGCGAAAGAAGTACCCCCATATCGAGACTGCCACAGATGTGAGCTTTGGTTTCGGCGGATCTTCAGAGAGTTCTCATTCCCATATATTTCGGGCCCTCCGAGGCGGCTGGTCTGTGTCTCTAAAGCACAGCTCGCTCACCATTGAGACAAGCACGTACACAGGATATGAGGAGTTGCTTGAGCGGGCTCTAGAAGCCGTTCAGGCTGCCGAGCCAATCATTGATTCGGACTTTTGGACAAGAATTGGTCTGCGTTATGTTAACAATCTGCCTGGTCGCTATGATCCCCTTCGCAACGGATGGATCAATCCAGCTCTGACTGCTCAGTTTGGTGATGGAATATTCCGAGGCGTTAACGAGTTTGCGACGCGGTTGTTGTTAAATTCTGAGGATGGTGGGTGTCTCTTGCAGACAAGCCTGAAACGTAATCCCAAAAATGGCGACGTTTTCGTTCCGCCGGATTTCATTGTGGATGTAGACTCGTTCAGGAACGAAGTTGCACTTAGTGACTCGAAGAGTGCGCTCGATGCGATGCATGCCCAAGCCTTCAACTGCTTTGATTGGTCGTTGGGTGATTCTGCGCGCGAACATCTTGCTGGTAATAACGGGGAACGGTGATGGATTACTACGCTCCAGCAGTGGATGTGGCAGACCCTTTGTCGAGGCTGCCTCAGCCTTCGGCATGGATTTCCAAAGGGCGTGAGGAGCAAGCCGAGGTAGCTACTAGGTTCGCCGGTCTGATTGCAGATAGCACGTTCTCTAGCGGGCGTACTAAGGTAGTTGCCGTGAGTGGGACCGGCCCTACGTCACCCTTTAGCCAGAAGTCTTGGTCTATAGAGGACGATGCAACGACTTTCATCGGTGAGACGACCCCGGCGGCACCTCAGTATCATGGTGCAGCTGAGCTGCGCGAAGCGATCGAGAGTACGGCATCGCGAAGGATCAAAGTCCTGGCCGTTCAGTACGCTTCCGCACATCCGTCCCAAGAAATTTTGGCGAGAATGGAAATTCTCGATGCTCGAATGAACAAGTATTCGCCTAGAGTTACACGGGAAAGAGAGGAGCATTTGAATCGTTCAATGGTCGAATTGGCTCATGTGTCCGACGACCTTGACGAGATTGACCGCCTGTTGATGGGGTGATTAATGGGTGTTTTTCAGTACCCGAAGGGACTTCACCGTCGACGGCTTCAGCCTTTCCCATATAAGAATTACAAGTCCTTTAAGCGCGTCCTTCAGCACGAATTTGTTCGTGTCTGTGTCTATTGCCGAACGCCTGACTCTGTTTCGCCTGGCGAATATTACTCGTTCGCTGTTGACCATTACCGGCCCAAAGTAGTACCTAAGTTCAAAGATCTAGAGACGAACTACGGCAACATCTATTACTGCTGCGGCCCTTGCAATTCCCGTAAGAACGATTATTGGCCAGCTGATGAGCGCTTGGGGCCATTCGTGGTCAATCCTTGCGAACATGACATGGCTGCGCATCTACGTTTGAATGCAGCGACATTCGAATACGAATCGCGGACCCCTGACGGCGCACACATGATTCGATTGCTGCAGTTGAATGAGCCCGACATCGTCGGGTACAGACGGCGTGTAGTTGAAACCATCGAATTGGCCAACCTTCGTCGCATTGAATTGAACAAGAAGCTGGCAGAGGCAAAGAAAAAATTCAGCAAGGGCTTGCTCACAGCCGCTGAGCTGGCCAATGTTGAAGCGATATTTGCCAGGAGCATGAGTACGGTGCTCGATATCATTCAATGCAATGACGGCACTAAGGTTCCCCGGCCGTTGCCTAGAACTGTGAAGTAGATAGTACCTGTCGAGCACGATGGCTCTGGCGCATCAGCAGCGCGCCGGCGGGATCTCGTGCACAGAAGTC
Organism: Stenotrophomonas sp. GD04024; assembly: GCF_029837545.1. Lineage (NCBI taxonomy): Bacteria > Pseudomonadati > Pseudomonadota > Gammaproteobacteria > Lysobacterales > Lysobacteraceae > Stenotrophomonas > Stenotrophomonas sp. GD04024. The sequence goes on from NZ_JAOEDV010000048.1 coordinate 4,358, forward strand.
GTGTAGTTCGGTGACAGCATGTGCTGCCGCATGCCCCATGCCGGCCGTGCCTGCCAACCTGATGCGCCAAGGCCGGCCGTGCCGCGCCCGAACTTCTGGTTAATTCGATCCATAGCGGCCATCAGCTTTTCATCGCCGACCACTGTCGGCCCAAACAGATCTGCCTGCAGCTCATCCGGCCGGGCTAGGTCGAGCAGTGCCACACCAGCTTTCTTGTATCCGATTCCGTCGCGGAGTAGGCCGCGCAGAAGCTTGCGCACGACGCCCAGCACTACCGTGGTATCCGAAGTCGACGCAGGCAGGCCCACCGTCCTGCTAGCGTTATGCTGCCGAAGCTCTGGCCGGAACACGTCGGATTGAGCAAACACCCAGACGCCGGCGGTGACGAGGCCCCGAGCACGTAGCTTCTCGCATGCGCGCACGGCGAAGGTCGCCAGTGCATGGGCAACTGCTTCGTGGTCCTCCACTCGGTCTGCGAACGATCGGCTGACCATGATCTGTTGGCGATCCGGCTCCACTTCCTCCAGCTCCAGGCAGGGATGTCCCTGCAGCTCGCGCTGGGTGCGTGCTAACGTGACCCCGAAGGTGGCTAGGATGTCGTCCGCCGGCGCGTCGCGTAGTGCTGCGGCGGTGCTGATGCCCATGGATTCCAACCGCGGCGCCAGCCGGCGGCCGACACCCCATAGATCCGCAACGGAGAATGTCCGCAGCACGGTGTCCCGGTATGCTGCATTGCCAAGGTCGATCACACCGTCGGCGCCCTTGGCCACTTTGTTGGCCAACTTGGCCAGGGTCTTCGTAGGGCCAATGCCGATGCAATTCGGTATGCCGGTCCAGCGGTGCACACGTTGGCGCAGATCCCGGGCGAACCGCTCGCGATCCCGGATTCCATCCAGGTCGATGAAGCTCTCATCGATGCTGTAGACCTCCACCCGCGGCGCGGCCTCCCGTAGAACGCTCACGACCCGGGCGCTCATGTCTCCATAGAGCCCGAAGTTGGCCGAGCGCATCTGCAGGCCATGTCGGCGCACAAGGTGCTTCAGTTCGTGAGCAGGCTGGCCCATCTTGATGCCCAGCGCTTTGGCCTCGGCCGAGCGCGCGATGGCGCAGCCGTCGTTGTTGCTCAGCACCACCAGCGGAACGCCGCGAAGGCCCGGCTGAAACACCCGCTCGCAGCTGGCGTAGAAGTTGTTGCCGTCAACGAGCCCGAACACGGCCGCTCCGGCGTTTGATCTGGCGGACGACTCCCACGACGGCGAACACTTCCACCTCGGTGGATTGTTCCAGCACGATGGGTGGGAAGTCCGGATTGGCCGAGTGCAGCTCCATGTGGCTTTCAAAGAGCTGCAGCACCTTGCAGGTGGGCTGGTTCCCGTCCCAGATGGCAATGACCAGATCGCCCGCTTGGGGCGTTACCGAGCGGTCGACCACCAAGATGTCCCCGTCGCTGACGCCGGCGCCGCTCATGGACCAGCCATCGGCGCGGTACAAGAACGTGGCGGCGGGGTTGCGCACCAGCAGGCGATGCAGGTCGATCGCATCGTCCATGAAGTCGTCGGCCGGCGAAGGGAAGCCAAGCCGCGCACGCGCTGCGGCAAGGGGCACGAACTGCGCCGGGCCATCGATCATGGCCGGGCCGATGGGGCGGGCCAGCGTGTGAGAGTAGGGGAGGGACTGCATGGGCGTACTCTGGGAGCGGCATGTCTCACGGGTCGAGACGGGCGCATATTAGTAAAATTACTAACTCCTGACCCTGATAGTCGCCCTCGAATTGCTGAACGTGTTCCAGGTGGAGGCCCAGGCGCCGCTCCAGTCGCGACCTGCGCGACGCTCAGCGGGCATCCTGCAGCAATGGCGAATTGGCAAAAGGATCCGGCCTCACTGGAGGCCAAGGCTGCGGCCAAGCTGCAGCAGGCGTCAGACCTCGAACGAGATTCTTCTGGAAGTTGGCGTTGCCGCGCGCGCCGCCGGCAGAGCGCGCAACGTCTGCGCGCTACGGCGAGCAGTCATCAACGCGCCGCAGGCCGCCTGGTAGGCCTGGATCTGCCCGAGGACCTGCCGTTCTAGCGGCTCAGGCCCTTGCGCATCGGCACCACTGTCGCACCGGTGCCGGTAAGCAGTTCGTAGAGGGCCTCCACCGCAGCGCGCTTCTCCGCGTCGTACTCGAAGAAGTTGTAATGCCGCTTCTGGACGCCGCTCAGGCCGTGGGATTGCAGGTGGCCACGGACTTCTTCCGACAGGCCCAGCGCAGCGAGCCGGGTCTCCACCGTGCGTCGTAGGTCGCCTGGCGTGAATGGCGACGTCAGCTCGCCGGCGGCCACCATGTTGGCCACCACCGGATCCATGATTCCCCGGAACTCGTCATAGGTGGCCGGCGCCTTTCCGGCGGTGAGCGAGAACAGGTGAGGCCTGGGGCCGTCGCCGCCGCCGTCACTGTCATCATCGCCGCGCATGACGGCGAGATCCGCAGCCATCAGCGGGAGCAGTGGCACCAGGTGCACACGGGGCACGCGGCGACGCCCCTTGATGTCGAGCAAGCGGACGGATCCGGTGCCGCTGTCCGTGTCGTGATCGTGATCCGACCACTTCAGCCGCATCAACTGCGCAATGCGCTGCCCGCCGGTCAGCAGATGGAAGCGCAGGAGAGCGCCCTGCCGCCCGGGCAGCGCCTCAATCCGGCGCCAGTAGGCACGAAGCTCGGCCACCGAGAGAACCCGATCGCGGGGCTGCCCGCTGTCTAGCGTGGCGAGGTCGCGCGCAGGGTTCCTGGATACGTTGAGCACGCGCAGTGCGTCCGGGGCGGACGCGTCCTGCTTCGCCGCGATCGCCGCCGCATACGCCGCACGCAAATACGACCGGATCTTGCCGCCCTCGCGCAGCTTCTTGGCGCGCACCAGGCGCGACAGGATCGGGAGCAGGTCATCCAGCTCGAGTTCTGATGCCGGGCGCGCCCAGAGGGATGGCCACGGATCTTCGATGTGGCGTTTGATGGAAGCGCGCGTTGCGGCGGCAGATACCTTGCCGGCATCTTCCAGGCTCTGGACATAGGCCATCATCAGAGCGCCCAGCGTTGCACCTGATCGGCGCGTCGATTCGGCCAGAGCGTCGGCCTTCGCGCGTTCCGCTGCAGCAGCCTCGGTCTCCATCGCCTCGCGCAGATCCCGGTCGCCGGACTGGTACCGGCGGGACAACGCCGCCGCTGCCTCGCGTGCCGCGGTCAGGGCTAGGCCCGTGCCGAGCAGTAGGCGGTCGCGCTGCCCGTTGGCCTTCGTGTACCGGTAGTAGAACCGCAGCTGGCCGCCAGCAAGCTTGCGCACGTCCAGGCAGCCTGTGCCGCGCGGAGCAGGATCAGAGGCCCATTCGCCGACCGGCAAAGCGGCCAGTCCCTTCGCTGTAAGCATTCCCTTCATTGCGCCCATTGGTGACCGCTCGGTGACCGTTTGTCCGTGGAAAGAGGTGGACGATGATGGGCGCAGGTGGTCGCACAACCTGAGAAAATCAACCACTTAGCTTAAAGTCGGAACGCCTGTGGAAGCGCGTGGAAGCCCTATAGAGGCCTCATAATCCCTTGGTTCCAGGTTCGAATCCTGGTGGGCCACAAGAATGGCACTTGGGTTCCACCCAAGTGCTTTTTTTGTGCCCCGGGCAGAATTCACGTGGGGCAGGGGCGCGTGATTGCCAGCAGTGCAGGTGAGCCTGATCGTCTGTGTCACGGGTGTCCATGGCCGTACCTCATACCCCCACTATCACCCCCGAAACAACGATTGGTCTCCGATGACCGGTCTGTCTCTGAATGCCATGAAGGATGGCTCAACCACGATGGCAACGATTCACCTGGTCGAAGGACCCGTAGGTGCGGGCAAATCCACGTTTGTTGCCGAGTTGCGAAGTCTGCACACGGCTGCAGGATTCATCCTGGACGCTTGGTTCGTGCGGCTGTACAGCCCGGACCGTCCCGCCGCCAACCTGATGGAATGGTATGCGGCAAGGAAGGCGCGCTGCCTGGATCAGATATGGGTCACAGCCAGCGAAGTGCTCGATACGGGGCGCGACGTTGTGCTTGAGCTGGGTCTGGTGGAGAGAGCCAGCCGCGAGAATTTCTACGCGAAGGTCAGGGAGGCAGGCTACGATCTGGCCGTGTATCTGCTGGATGCCCCACGTGAGGTTCGTCGCGATCGCGTCCGCCAGCGCAATCGGGAGAAGGGCGCAACGTTTTCCATGGACGTGCCGGATGCCTTCTTTGAGTTGGCGAGCGATCATTGGGAGCCGATGGACCAAACCGAATGCGAGCTCTACGACGTTCAGGTAATCACCTGGAATCCCGGGTCTGCTTCTGACTGACAAGGGCGATCCAGGCTGCTGGATGCATGAGGTAGCGCGTCATCTGCTTCGCAGCGGTGATTCTGGTTCAAGAGAAGCGACGGCGGCAGCCGCTGTGCGACTGCCGCGCTTAGGGTCGACTCGCCGGTCGTCGTTACTTCGGCATCAACACGCTGTCGATCACGTGGATCACGCCATTGGACTGGCCGACATCGGCAATGCTGATTCCCGCCTTGCCACCCTTGGCATCGATGACCCACAGCTTGCCGTCATGCAACGCGACGGTGAGCGACTCACCTTCAACGGTCTTCAACATGGCCTTGCCGCCGTGCTTCCTGGCATCGGCCATCAGTTGCGCGGAACTGTAATTGCCCGGTACCACGTGGTAGGTCAGGATCTTCGTCAACTGCGCCTTGTTTTCAGGCTTTACCAGCGTATCGACCGTGCCTGCGGGCAACTTGCCGAAGGCTGCATTGGTGGGTGCGAAAACGGTGAAGGGGCCAGCACCATTGAGGGTATCGACCAGCCCGGCTGCCTTGACCGCGGCGACCAGGGTGGTGTGGTCCTTGGAGTTGATGGCGTTCTGGACAATGGTCTTGCTGGGATACATCTCCGCTCCGCCCACCATCACGGTGTTGGCGGCGAAGCTCAGTGAAGTGGCTGAAACGAGTACGGCGAAGCTTACGGTGGCGGCTATCCGCTGAAGAGCTTTCACGGCGCGTTCCTCTATGGGAGGCCCGCAAGGCGCGGGCATCCTACATACGCGGGGGCGCGGTGCTTGGATGCAGGCAGATGCATCTGGGTGCTTCTTCGCCCGAGGTGGCGATGCGTTGTAAAAGCCGGGTGAACGCCTGCGCCTGCCGGCGCGCTACGCAGTCCGAGCCGCGTGCCACTCAGCGGCGCGGATGACGGATGTCGGATGGGCTGCTTGAAAGGCGCGCGTTGCTGATGGCCTGGCGGACGCCACAGTTGCGGCAGGCCAGCACGGTTCCCCCGGCGACATGTTCCATCTCATCTTCGCCCCACACGCTCGTAGCGCCGCAGGCCGTGCACGTCGCTACGATCTGCAGTGCCCGCGCCAGAGTGCCGTGCTCTCCGGCTTTGTACGTCAGGTTGGTGATCTGAAACAGTCCGGTATGACTCATGGGAAGGCCGGCAGATATCGGTTGACTGAAGGCTAGCGCCGAACAGGTATCGGCAGCGTCGGTGCGATGTTGATGGAAGGTCCAAGCGCTGGCTATTCGCCGTTGCGTCGATTGAGCTCTTCGAGCCGTGCCCGGCTGACGGACTGGTGATTGCCGCAGGTCGGGCAACTGAGGGCCGCTGCCCCATCAAGATCGACCAAACCATGATTGGGAATCGCCCTGAACTGCCACGAGCACTTGATGCAGGCGCAATCGATTCGAGTGACCTGCAGGAGTGTGCCGTCCGCGCGCGTCACTCCCTCGACGCTGGTTACGTAGAACTGTCCGATGTCACGCATGGAGATGAACGGAGACCCTGACTCTGTGGGCGCTCATCATGCTGCTTTGCGGCCGGTATGGAACGCAGGCTGCTTGATGGAAATCTGAAGAATTAAGAATGCATGCACCGATGGGGGCTTGCTTCCAATAATGGAGTGTGGGCGAAGTCCCCGTGCTGACCCAGATCCGATCACGACGATGCCCTTTCGGGGCGTCAGCAGAGATGGGTGTGGACACCATCAACCGTTCGGTTGCACTGAGTGGGGAAGGCTCGTGCGTGTAGCAGTCGTCTTGCGTATTGCGCTCACTGATGAGCGCGGGGCCAGCATGCCGCATGCGGGCTTCACGAATCGGTGAATGGTGCGTCGCTGGATCGTGAGGCAGGCCGGAGCATCCTCCGGAAGAGTGGCATGATGCGGCTTCCGCCGATCCGTCCGACCAGGAGCCCGCATGAAGCGCAGTGCCTGCACGTTCGTCGTCCTGACCACCCTCGCCGCTATGCCTGTCGCGGCTGAAGAGCCTTCCGATTCACCCAGGCGCCCTTCGATTGAAACCCTGCAGCGCATGATCGTCGACAAGGCACCGCAGACACGCGTGGAAACGCCGGACCACGAACGCATCACCGCGCGGCGGATCGATATCGTCGACGACACGGGCGTGATCCGCATGACGTTGTCCGGCAGGACACCGGCGCCGATCATCGACGGCCTGCAGTACAAACGCGCGTTCAACGTGGCCGGGATGGTGCTATACGACGACAAGGGCAGCGAGCGCGGTGGCTTCGGCACCGCCGATGTCGACGGTGGGATGGCGGTGCTGGCGCTGGATCATCCGGCGATGGACGCGATCGGGTGGCGGGTATCACCGGACGGCGCGGTGAGCTTTTCGATCAACCAGGCACCGAAGCTGATCCGTGAACCTGCATTGGGCAACAAGCTGATTCCCGGCGTGCAGGCGCCCACGCGCATCGGCCTGGTGGTTGGCGCTGATGGCACGCCGGCCATTGCCCTGAACGACAGGTCAGACCGCACGCGCCTGCGCCTGACGGTCACCGCCGAAGGCTATGGTGCAATCGAGTTCCTCGACGCGCAGGGCAAGGTGATCCACACGCTGGCGCCCGAGGCGGAGCTCCGCCGCTAGCGCGCAGGCGTCGGATCAGCGCCTACCCGCGCCGCCCGCGCCCATCAATGCTGTAACGCCCGGCCCCGGTGCAGGCCAGCAGCAGGAATCCACCGGCCAGCCCCAGGTTCTTCAGGAACATGATCTGCTGGGTCGGGTCGGCGACGTTGTGGTGGAAGATGAAAGCGGTGACCAGGCTGAAACCCACCAGCACGACCGACACCAGGCGGGTCTGGAAACCGAGCAGGATGCAGAGCCCGCTGCCGATCTCGAAGGCGATGGTCGGCCACAGCAGGATGCCCGGCACGCCCATCGCTTCCATGTAGCCCTGGGTGGCACCGGGGTCGCCGAGCTTGCCGATGCCGGAGACCAGGAACAGCGCCATCAGCAGGAGGCGTGCAAGCAGGTAGGCGAGCGAATGCGATGAGGTGCTCACGTCGATGTCCTCGGAGATGGCGTGCGAAGGCGATCGGAGCCCAGCGGCGGTGAAGCCTGTGTGTATGCCCGGCCATCAGGATGCCTTGACAGCCGCCGCGGCGCGGTAGACCTTTCTCGCATGACGATTGATATTGAATCGCTCAGCCTTCGCGAGCTGGGCGCCCTGGTGGTTGCCGCTGAACAGCGGAAACAGCTGATTTCCAACCGCCGCCCGGCCAGTGCGGTACGCCGCCTGCTGAGGGCCGCAGCGGCCGAAGCGGGCTACACCCTCGAGGAGCTGTTCGGCGCAGACGCCATCGAAGAGGCCGCCCCGCGCCGGAAGCCGGCACGGCGCAGGACCGGCAAAGTGGCGGCCAAGTACCGCGACCCGGAGTACAAGCGGCTCACCTGGTCCGGCCGTGGGCGCATGCCGCGCTGGCTGGCCGCCAAGGTCCAGAAGGGCCACAAGGTGACCGACTTCCTCATTCCGGGCCTGGCCAGGCCGACGGCGCGCAAGAGCAGCCCGATCGGCAAGCGCACGGTCTTCAAGAAGGATTGACCCGGTGGCGCTGTTACCCTGCCCGGGTCTTTGAACGAAGGAGCAGGCAATGGCATACAGCGGCAGCATGACGATCACGCCGAAGTGGCTGTACCTTGCCGCAGGCCTGTCGGTGCTGGTCAGCCTGCTGGCCTGGTCGGTGGAATGGAGCGGCCTGGCCTACGTCTGCCCCTACTGCCGCGTGCAGCGCACGGTGATCGGCGTGCTCGGGCTGTTGATGCTGTTCGCGCGGCCAGGCGGCCTCATCGTGCCCTGGCTTGCGTACACCTCAGGCGGCTTCGCGTTCGTGGTGGCCGCCATGCAGCACTTCAACGGCTGGAAGCGCATCTCTGCCGGAGAGTTCAGCTTCAACGCGCAGTGGTACATCGATCCGTGGCTGTTGTCCGGGTGCGCGATGCTGATCCTGGTGGCGCAGCTGATGCTGGTACAGGCCGCTTGCCGGCCCAGGCCGCGCTGAGTGTTTCCACGCCGGGCGCGGATCTACCCGTTCTGGAACACCGCCCGCTGCGCGGCGAACGCGCGCTGGTGGGCGGGTCGCTGCGTTGCCCGGTCCACGTAGCCGCTCACCTGCGGGAATTCATCGAGCAGACCGCTGCTCTTCAGCCGCAGCAGCACCGCCACCATCATCAGGTCGCCCGCGCTGAATCCGCCGTCCAGCCAGGCGGAATCACCCAGCGCTGCGGACAACTGCGCCAGCCGCGTCCGCACCCGCTCATCAAGCATCGGTAGCCGCTGCGCATACCAGGGCTGCTCGCGCTCCAGTACCCAGGCCATCGAGCGCTCAACAATCGGCGGCTCCACCGTGTTCAGCGCGGCGAACATCCACATGATCGCGCGCATGCGCGCATCCGGATCGCGCGGCAACAGGCCCGGGTACTGTTCGGCCAGGTGCAGGACGATGGCGCCGGATTCGAACAGGACCTGTCCGCCGTCCTGCCAGGTCGGAATCTGCCCAAATGGATTCCTTGCGAGGTGGGCGGGCTGCTTCATCTCGGCGAAGGTCAGCAGCTGCACGTCGTAGGCCACGCCCAGTTCTTCCAGCGCCCAGCGCACGCGCATGTCGCGGGCCAGGCCCTGGCCGCGATCGGGGGAGGTGGCGAAGGCAGTGAGGATGGGACACATCGGGAGGCTCCTGCAGGCCGACGGGCCTGGCTTCAAGTGTTCCGACGAACGACAGCGCCTGGAATCGACATACGCTCCAGCGCGTGCACGTCGCATGCACGTGCCCTCTACGCGGGCACTGATTCAGATCCATCACGCTGGCGGGGTCATCCGCAGAAACAGGTGTGCATCCATGAATACCCCAGGAAAACCGAAGCCCAGCTGGCGCCAGCGAAATGTGCTGATGGCAGCGCTCGCTGCGGTGCTCGTCATCGTTCTGGTCATTCTCTTCATCCCTTGGTGAGGCAGGCGCGGACACGTCCGCGTGAACGCAACACCACCGTGGCGTGAAGCGGTCAGTGCGGGTTGGGCGAGGTGATGCATGCATCAATCGATGCTCACCCACGAAGCACATGGGCCTGTCCACAGTGGTCCCGCAGGCAGCACTCACGGCTGCCTCTCTCCCACGGAATCGACTACACAGGAGCAATGACATGAGCACCCAGTCCACCATCGAACATCGCCTCAACGACCTGATCGAGATCGCCCGTGATGGCAAGTCCTTCTATGAAGAAGCCGCGACCAAGGTGAAGGATGCCGAGCTGTCGGCACTGTTCACCCGCATTGCTGGCGTCAAGGGCCGCATCGTCGCTGCACTGAGCGGCTCGGTCGCTGCCAGCGGTGGCAAGCCGGCCGAGCACGGTACGGTCGTCGGCTCGATGCAGCAGTTCTACGGCAAGGTGCGCGCTGCCTTCGGTGATACCAACTACGGCTACGTGGCCGAGCTGGAAGAATCCGAAGATCGCCTGCTCGGCGCGTTCAAGGACGTGCTGAAGGAGAACGATCTGCCGCCGGCCGTGCGCCAGGAAGTGACGCAGCTGCTGCCGGACGTGCAGGAATGCCACAACGTCATGCGGGCGCGCAAGCACGCGATGAAGGCAGCCTGACGCTTGAAGGCGGCCTTCTCCCCGGGGCCGCCGCGGCCGGGGCAGTGTTCTGCCCCGGCCACCTTTGTCCAGGGGAACGCGCATAAAAAAAGGGGCGGCCGCGAGGCCGCCCCAACCCGTCAAGAGAGCACGTGACTAACCGGGCACGTGATTAGAAGCGGATCGACCAGCGTGCATTGGCACCGTGATCGCGGCTTTCGCTGCCGAACTGGCCGCTGTAGCCCAGCTCCAGCTGCTGCCGCGGGGTCAGCCAGGCCGACAGGCCCAGTTCGGCCACGACGGCATTGTCGGCAATCGGTGCACCCTCGACCGCAAACGTGGTGGTGCTGTTGGCGAAGGCGAGGTTGGCCACCTGGCTGCGGTCACCCGAGGCGCGGCGGTAGCCTACGCCACCGCGCAGGTGCAGCCAGCTGTCCTGCTGGAACGATGCCTTCAGGCCCTTGTCGAAGCGCACGCCGGCGGTGGCGACCGTGGTGCCGGTGTCGTCCACCTTGCCGTGCAGTGCCGCCGCACCGCCGCGCTCGTCGATCTGCTTGAGGTCCACTTCCACACGTGCGACCTGCAGGTACGGCTCCAGGCCACCCTCGGCGCTGCCGAAGCGGTAGCCCGCCTCGATGAAGGCCTGGCGGGTGTGTGCGTTGTAGCGCGCGCTCAGGCTGTCACTGAAACCGGCAAAGGCCACATCGCGGTTGCTCTTCACTTCGTTGCGGCTCCATGCGACGCCACCACGCAGGCCGAAACCGCCCCAGTTGTGGCTGGCGTAAGCACCGAAGTGGGTGTTGTCGATCTTCGACCGGGCGCGACGCTCCTGCTGCTTCACGTCGGTGCGGCCAGTGCCGGCCAATACGCCGATCTGCCAGCCGCCGAACTCGCGGTCGACGCCGACCAGCACGCCGTTGCTGTTGGTATCGGTGCGCGCGGTATTGGAATTGCCATCCAGCTTGCCGTTGCCGCCGATGGCCTGCACCCATGCACCGGTGGCGTCGCCCGGCTCCGCACCTGGTGCCGCCGCGCCGGCGCGGCGCGACAACGCGGCATCACGGACGTGGCGGCTGCCTTCGACCAGGGCCAGCGCGGTGGCAGCGTGCAGTTCGCCACCGATGCCATCGAGCACGCCGCCGACCTGCTGCGGGAACAGCTGGGTGAGCGGCTTGGGCAGGCCCTGGTTGATCACCAGCACGTCGGCGGCCGCGGCGACCGCGCGTTGGTTCGGCGTACTGGCCGCGCTGGCCAGCAGCGCACCGCGTGCGACGTCGATGCGGGCGCCGTTGGCACCGTAGGCCAGGCTGAACTGCAGGAACGGCGAGAAGGCGCTGAAGTCGGTCCTGGCGAACTGGCCGCTGACGCCGCCGTCGGCGCGGATGAAGTTGAACTGCTCGCCCAGGTAGTAGGTGCCCGGTTCCGGCAACGCCACCAGGGTGCCGCCGAGGGTCGCGGTGCCGGTCACGTGCAGCTGGTCGCTGCGCCCACCCGGGGCCAGTTCGGCGGCAAACACGCCGCTGGCGCCCTGCACGTAGTTGCCGTTGATGGTGAGCGTGCCGATGGAGTTGCCGGGGGCGATGGTGCCATCGACGCGGGTGCTGCCCAGCGTGCCGACGCCCTTCAGCAGGCCGTTGGCGCCGACCGTGGTGGTGCCACCGGTCTGCGTGCCGTTGAAGGACACCACGCCGCCGTCGACCGTCAGGTTGCTGTTCTTCAGCACGCCGCTGGCGCTGACCGTGCTGACGCCGCCGTGGGTGGTGAGCGCGGTGGAAACCAGGCTGCCGTTGAGCAGGAACTGGCCACCCTGCACGTCGACCGCTGACGTAAGCGTGTTGCTGCCGTTCAATTCCAGCGTGCCCTCGCGCAGTACAGCACCGTTGAAGGTGTTGTCGCCGCTCAGGCGCAGCCAGCCGATGCCGGATTTGGTCAGCTTGCCGGGGCCGCCGATGGCGTTGGTCCAGTCATCCCATGCATCGCCCTCCCACACCTTCAGGCCACCGGCCCTCTGGTTCATCACTACGTTGGTATCCACCCGCAGCGATCCATAGCCTTCGATGGCCTTGCGCAGGTCGACCATGCCCCAGCCGTAGATGGGGTCGATGCCTGCCGCACCCAGATCGCGCGCGGTGGTCAGCAGCACATCGCGCACCTGGGCGTTGTCCAGGTACGGGAAGCGCTCCATCAACAGGCCGAGGGCGCCGGTGATGTGCGGTGCGGCCATCGACGTGCCGGTCTTGGTGCCGTAGGTGTACTCGGTGTTCTCGCTGTCGATGATCAGCCGCACGTACGCCGAGGTGTTCTCGATGCGGCCCTTGATCTCGCCGGACACGATGGTGCTGAGGATGTCGGTGCCGGGGGCGGAGATGCACCAGTTGGCGGCGACACCGCAGATGCTGGAGCTGCCGTCGATCACGTAGTCGGTTTCGCCGGCGGCGGCATTGGGCCGGCGCACGTTGGCCACCGCCAGCCAGTAGGGTTCGATTTCCGGCTTCCAGCGCGGCATCGACGCGGTGATGCCGGCCACCGCACCACTGCCGTTGCCGGCCGACCAGACCTGGATCAGCGTGGAGCCGGGCTTGTCGCCGCTGCCGGCATAGATGCTGCCGTACACGTCGTAGCCATCACCGATCGCCGCATACTGCGCGTCCAGCGCGGCAGCGGTCATGTTGCGGGTGGAGATGCCCCAGCTGTGGTTGATGGCGCGCACGCCCTGCGCCTGGATCTGCGCATACATGTCCAGCGTGGCGGCATCATCCGGATCGGTGCGGTACAGCGCACGCGGGCGATAGAAATTGTCCGGGTCCAGGCGCCACTCGTAATAGGTATCACCGAAGACGCGGGCAGCGGTCAGGTTCGAACCGAAGGCCACGCCGTGCATGCCCTTGCCATCACGGTTGGCACCGATCGTGCCCAGCACGTGGGTGCCATGGTCGGCGTAGCTGAAGCCATAGGGCTGGCCTGCCGCGATCAGTCGTGCGGCCAGCGCGGCGGGAACACCGGGGCCTAGGCCGTAGTAGTTGTAGCCCGGCTGCTCGCCACGGGTCTGGCCGCATGCGCCGGCACCGGCCACCACGCCGGGCGTGGCGCAGTCCGCACCGATGGTGATGCTGGAGGTGTTGCGCCCGGCAAATTCGGGGTGTGCCAGTGCCGAGCCTGAATCGAACAGGGCCAGGCGCACGCCCTGGCCGGTCAGGCCGCGCGCGTAGGCGTAATCGGCGCCCATCGCACCCAGTCCCCAATCGGCGTTGAATTCATCGCTGCGCCAGCTGGCTGCATCGCCGGGTTTGCCGAGCAGGGCGGTGCTTCCCGTTGCAGGCGCGGTGGCGGTGGGCGCCGTGGAAGCCGACGCCACATCGGCGACGGGCCGTGCCCACGCTGCCTGCAGCTGGCGTTGATGCTGCCAGGCATCGAGTGATTCGCTGGCCATGGCCGGCAAGGTGGTGGCCAGCAGCAGCGAGCTGGCAACAGCAAGTGCCAGCGGGCGATGCGGGAGGGAGCGGGACGAACGGCCGTGCAGCGGGTGATTCATCGGACAACTTCCTTGGTTGACGGACAACAACGCCGTTAACGCCAAGGCAGGCCGATGCCCCCCAGTCGTGTGAAGGAAATTTTATGAACTGGTTAAGGATTCGTGACGCGGGTGTTCACCTCGCCTCCCGGTGTCCCCGCTACGGTGGGCCGGCCTGGGCTCACCAGGCTTATCAAGGAGTGATGACGATGCGTGCATTGAAGAAGATGGTCGCCGGTGCGGTGTTCGCGCTGGCCTGCACCGGTTCGGTGGCAGTGGCAGGGCCGGTCGAGCCCTGCGACAAGCCGTGCTGGCGGGCCTATCAGATGTGCCTGGCCAGCGGTGTGGATGCCGGTGAGTGCCAGCAGGCCTACAACACCTGCGTGGTCGACCTGTGCATGGGCGTGTGAGTCGCGCCTTTTAATTTCTATGCCGCCTGGAGCCCCGTCATCGACGGGGCTCTTCTGTTGCAGGGGGTGACGCTGGCATCGATGCGGTACTCTCGGTGCGTCTTCCGGGAGAGGGAAATGCCATGGCTGTCAGGCGCGTCGTTGCCAACATCGCCACGCCCGATCCGCAACGCGCCGCCGCCTTCTATGGCGACCTGCTCGGCATGCCGGTGGTGATGGACCACGGCTGGATCGTCACTCACGGCGGGCAGGGCAATGCCCTGGCGCAGGTCAGTTTTGCCAGTGAAGGCGGCTCCGGCACCGCAGTGCCGGACCTGTCGATCGAGGTGGACAATCTGCAGGACGTGCTGGAGCGCATGCGCGCGGCCGGCATCGCGCTGGAGTACGGCCCGGCCGATGAACCCTGGGGCGTGCGCCGCTTCTTCGTGCGCGATCCGTTCGGAAGGCTGTTGAACATCCTCGCCCATTGCTGAGCGGAGGGTTGCGGGTCAGCGATGCATCGCGGCCGGCGCTACGCCGACCATGCGCAGGCAGTCGTCCACCACGGCGGCAATGAAGGCGTCGGCGTCCTGCGCGGCTGCGGCGATCAGGTCGTCGGTGGCGCCGTGCACGCCGGCATAGATCAGCGAGGCGGTGACCTGCGGCGACGGCAACTGCCACAGGCCGGCGGTCATTCCCGTTTCAAGAATCGACAGCAGCTGCTGCTGGATCGCGTTGCGCTCGGCATTGCCGCGCTGGTGATGATGGTGATGGGCGAAGACCACATCGTGCACGGCGTGCGTGCGCACGTAGATTTCGATGTTGGCGCGGATCCACGCGCGCAGGCGTGCCACGCCATCCGCGGCCGGGTGCTGCTGCACGGCCTGGTCGACGTCCTCGATGAAGCGCCGGGTATAGCGCTGCGCCAATGCCTGCAGGATCTCGCTGCGCGAGGCGAAATAGGTATAGAAGGTGCCCTTGGCCACGTCGGCTGCGGCCACGATGTCACTGACGGTGGTGGCCTCCACGCCCTGAGACAGGAACAGCGCCTGCGCGGCGTCCATCAGTTCTTCCAGCCGGGTTTCGGCGGGCTTGGTGCGAGGCCTGGCGGCAGCGGGGGTCTGCATCGTGGCTGGGTCCGGGTGTGTCGGCGGCCATTCTAGCCCTGCCACGGGAGTGACTGACCGCCAGTCATTGACCGACGGTCAGTCAGTGGCTAGGATGCGGGCACATCCTAGCCCGGGATCCGAACATGCAACGCTTGCGACGACCGGCCCTGGTGCTGGCGGCCTACCTCGGCACCTTCCTCGCCTCGCTGGACATCAGCATCGTCAACGTCGCCCTGCCGACCCTGCAGCAGGCGCTGGACACCGACATGGCCGGTCTGCAGTGGGTGATCAACGCGTATGCCATCGCGTTGTCGGCCCTGATGCTGTCAGCGGGCCCGCTCGGCGATCGTTATGGGCATCGGCGGATGTGGCTGCTCAGCGTGGCCACCTTCACCCTGGGGTCGTTGCTGTGCGCCTGCGCCGGCAACCTGCAGACGCTGGTGGCCGGGCGCGTGGTGCAGGGCATCGCCGGTGCGCTGCTGATTCCCAGCGCCATGCCGATCCTCAGCCATGCGTTCCCCGATCCGCGCCAGCGTGCGCGCGCGATCGGGGGCTGGTCGGCATTCAGTGCGCTGGCCCTGGTACTCGGCCCGCTGTTGGGCGGCGTGCTGGTGCAGCGTGCCGGCTGGACGAGCATCTTCCTGATCAACCTGCCGCTGGGCCTGCTTGCCCTCATGCTCGGTGCGTGGGGTATCCCGGAGCGGCGGCATCCACACCATGCCGCGCTGGACCCGGTGGGGCAGCTGCTCAGCGTCGTTGCACTGGGTGCGCTGAGCTATGGCCTGATCGCGATCGGCGAGCAGGGCCTGCTGGCGCCGGCAACGCTGTCGGCGCTGGGCATCGCCGGCGCCGGGCTGGTGTTGTTCGGCCTGGTCGAACGCCGGGTGGCACGCCCGCTGCTGCCGCTGGACCTGTTTGCCGATCGCCGTTTCGGCATGCTCAACCTGGCTTCGTTCGTGCTGGGATTCACCGCCTATGCGAGCCTGTTCTTCGTGTCCCTGTTCTTCCAGCAGGCGCAGGGGCTCAGCGCAGCCTCGGCAGGCTCGCAGCTGGTGCCGCAGTTCCTGTTGATGGGCGTCGTCTCGTTGTTGTTCGGTCGCCTGGTGGTACGCGTGGGGCTGCACACCGCGCTGGTCTGCGGCTATGTGCTGGTCGCCGTGGCGCTGTCCGCGATGGCCACGTTGCAGCCCGCGACGTCGCGCGGGCAGGCCAGTGCCTTGCTGATGCTGCTGGGCATCGGCATGGGGCTGGCGGTACCCGCCACTGGCATGGCGGTCATGGCCCAGGTACCGGCCGAGCGCGCGGGCATCGCGTCAGCCACGATGAATGCATTGCGCCAGGCGGGCATGAGCCTGGGCATCGCGCTGCTGGGCAGCCTGATGGGCCTGCGTGCGGTACGCCAGTTTGCCGCGTCCGCACTGGCCGCCGGGCAGCCAGGGCTGGCCGCCCATGCACGCGGGCTGATCCTGCACCCGGGCTCGACGTATTCGACGCCCCAGGTGGTGGCTTGGTACCGCAGTGCGATGGCCAGTGGCTTCGGGTGGGCGATGGCGGTGGCAGGCGTGCTGGCCCTGCTTGCGGCCATCGGCCTGCGCCGACTTCGCCTTGCGCGCTGACCGCACAGCGTTCATCCCTGCTGGCGTTGCGGATCCTTTGCGGCTGGGTCGAGCGATGCCTGTTGCTGTTGCTGGCGGGCGTTGGCGTGGCGTGCGTGGCCGCCTTCGCGGCCGATTGCCGCCATGTGCTGCCGGTCACGGCTGATCGCTTCGCCGCCCTTGCGGCCGGCGACGCGGGCTTCGTCCGGACTGAATTCATGCGCGTTGCCGGAGGCATGCGCGGCGCGTCCGCCCTTGGCGGCGATCGCACGTTGCTTGTCCCCGTCCATCGAGGCGAAGCCCCGGGTGGAGCTGCGCGGGTTCTGGCCAGTCATGTGAATCCTCCTGCGGTGTGGGCGTCGCCGTCGTCGGCGACAGCGGCCATGCTTGGCCATCGCGCGCTAAGTCCAGGTCGCCATCCTTGCAGTTGTCTTCACGCGGCCTGCGCACCGGGTTCAAGCGGCCGGCCGCCATCGGCCGCAGCGGCGCCGAACCGTGTCAGCCTTCGCGCGCCTCGCGCAGGCGCTGCGCGAAGGGGCGTTGTTCGAGCGCCTGCAAGGCGCTGCGCAGCACCTGTTCCAGCGACTGGCCGAGGTCGGCCTCCAGGCTGCGTGCTGCACGCGCGGTGGCCTGCCACTGGGCCTGCAGCGCCGGCACGGCCTGCAGCGCATGCGGGCTCAACTGCAGGATGCGTTCGCGGCTGTCTTCACCGATGGCGCTGTGCAGCCAGCCGTCGCGCACCATCGCCGCCACGGTCTGGCTGAGCGCCGAATGGCTGAGCCCACAGGCCAATGCCAGGTCCTTGATGCGGCACGGGCCCTGCGCCATCAGCGTGCGCAGCACCGGGGTGTAGCGCGGCCGATAGTCCAGCTGCAGATCGCGGTAGGCCTGTTCGACGGCCGGGTCGAGCTGATCGAGCAGGGCGCGCAGCAGCGTCCCCAGGGTGGCGTGTTGGAGATCCATGATCGCGATGATATATAAGCGCTTATACATCATCAATACGGGGTGGGGTCATGACGGTTTCGTGGATGCTGGGTGCGTTGCTGGCGGCGGCATGCCCGTCCCAGGATGCGGTGCTGCAGGCCGCGGCCACCGCAATACAGGCGCAGTACCTGGACGAGGCCGAGGGTGCCCGCATTGCCGCAGCGGTGCGCGGCTGGTCCAGCCAGCGGCGCTATGCGGACAGCTGCGCGGACCCGCAGGCGTTCAGTGCACGCCTGAACCAGGATCTGGACGTGTTCGATGGCCACTTCCATGTGGAACGCGTGGACGCCGATGCCGGCCAGGACGACTGGCTGATGGCCTGGCGCGCGGACGCGCGCGGCAATGGTGCCGGCGTGCGCGAGGTACGGATGCTCGAGGGCAACGTCGGCTACCTGCGCCTGAGCACCTTCTATCCGCTCGACCTGGCCCGGCCAAAACTGGTGGCAGCGTTCGGCCTGCTGGCCGATACCGACGGCCTGGTGCTGGACCTGCGCCAGAACGGCGGCGGTGATGATGGCAGCGCGGACCTGCTGGTGCGTACCCTGCTGGAGCCGGGAATCACCGAGGTACAGGCGCTGGAGCAGCGCGGGCGGCGCACCGCGGTGCGGTTGCCGCCGGCCAGCCTGCCGCCCTACCTGAAGCCGCTGGTGGTGTTGATCGACCGCCGCACCGGCTCGGCGGCCGAGTTCGTCGCGTACTCGCTGCAGGCGGTGGGGCGCGCGCGCATCGTCGGTAGCCGCAGCGGCGGCGCCGCGCACATGTTCGATGATCCTGTGCAGCTGCCCGATGGTTATCAGATCAGCATTCCGGACCGTCAGCCGATCAACCTGCGTACCGGTGGCAACTGGGAACGAACCGGCATCACGCCGGATGTGCCCGGCGGTGATGATCCGCTGTTCATCGCGCGGCAGCTGCTGGCACCGCCAACGTCGCCACGATGAACGCGTTTTTGCAACATCCGGCTATCGCAGACGACATGCCGCTTGCCTAGAATCGAATCATCCCGGTAGTTCCCGGGCGCTTCGAGCGAATGGACTCAATGAAGATTCTGTTGACCGGCAGTTCCGGACGGATCGGGCGTGCGATCTTCGGCGCACTCGCGGCCGCCCACGAAGTGGTGGGGCTGGATCGCAGCCCGTTCGCCACCACCCGCATCATCGCCGATGTCACCGATCGCCAGGCCGTGGAACGCGCTGTCCGTGGCGTCGATGCAGTGATCCACACCGCCGCCCTGCACGCACCGCATGTGGGACTGGTGCGGGATGCGGTGTTCCAGCAGATCAACGTGGAGGCTACCGCGCACCTGTTGCAGGCAGCGCGTGAGGCCGGTGCGCGGCGGTTCGTGCTGACCAGCACCACCGCGCTGTACGGGCATGCGGTGGTGGCGGGAGGCTGCCGCTGGATCGATGAAGACACCGAGCCCTTGCCGCGCACGATCTATCACCGCAGCAAGCTGCAGGCCGAAGCCCTGGCCATGGCCGCCGCGGCACCGGGCTTCAGCGTGCGCGTGCTGCGCATGGGCCGTTGCTTCCCGGAGCCGCCCGAGCGCATGGCGATGTTCCGCCTGCACCGTGGCATCGACGCGCGTGACGTGGCCAGTGCGCATGCCGCGCTGCTGCTCGATGACGGCGCCGCCTTCGCTCGCTACATCGCCTGTGCGCCGACGCCCTTCCGGCGCGAGGACTGCCTGGAACTGGCCACCCAGCCGCGCAATGTGCTGGCGCGGCGCGTGCCGCAGCTGCTGGCCGAGTTCGAACGCCGTGGCTGGCCGCTGCCGATGAGCATCGACCGCGTCTACGACAGTGCCCGCCTCCGAAGCGAGCTGGGCTGGCAACCGCGATTCGGCCCGGACGATGTGCTGCAGCAGTACGCCGCCGGCAGCATCGAAGTGCTGCCGCGGGCGCAGTGGATCAAGGACCGCGTAGCCGAGTAGCCGGCAGCGGGGCGGGTTGCTGACCCGTCCCTGAGCAGATTCAGGAATGTGCAGGCGGGCCGCCTCAACCTCGTGGGTGGGCGGCCGCTAACCCGGTGCGCTTCCAGCGCCGGGCATGCCCCGGCGGCCGGCGGCCTGCGCGACGGATCGCGCGCCTGCGCGGTGCCCTCGCGGTGCCGGTCATCCTGAACTGCCTAGCGGACCCTTCCATGCCTCCTTCCCGTTCCGCCGCTGCCCGACGCCCGGGCAGCATCGCCCACAAGCTGATGCTGGGCACCGCCGTGATCGCGCTGCTGTGCTTCGGCCTGACCGCGTTCCTGATCTATCGCCAGGCCAGCGCCAGCCTGATCGATGCCTCGCGCCAGACCATGACCAGCGAAGCCAATGCCGAGGCGCGCCAGGTCGCGGCCGATCTGGGCACGGCCTTCGCCAGCAACGACGCGATGGTCGAAGCCGTGCTCGCCCAGCGTGCGCGCGGCGATGTACCCGACCGCGCCAGCCTGGCGGCGGTGCTCGGCGAGCAGCTGCGCACCCACCCGGAATGGCTGGGCAAGAGCACCATGTGGGAAGCCGATGCGTTCGACGGCAAGGACGCCGAGTTCGTCAACACCGAGGCGCACGATGCCACAGGCCGCTACATGAGCTACTGGGCCTGGCAGGACGGCGCACCGCAGCAGTCGCCGATGACGGACTACACCGAAGCCGCCGATGGTTCGGCCGACTGGTACATGGGTCCCAGCCGCGACAAGCTGCCCAAGGTCAGTGAACCCTATGCCTACGACATCGGCGGCCAGCAGGTGCTGATGAGCACACTGAGCACACCGATCATCGAGAAGGGCACCTTCCTCGGCGTGTTCACCGTCGACTTCTCGCTGGCAGCGCTGCAGAAGCACCTGGCCACGCTGACGCCGATGGGCGCCGGCCGTGTCGAGCTGCTTTCGCCCAAGGGCGTGGTGCTGGCCTCGGCCAACGCCGCCGAGATCGGCAAGCCGCGCAGCGACGCGCTGACCCGCAGCATGCTGGCGGACATTGCCGCCGACCGCCGCTTCGAAGCCTTCGCCCCGGATGCCGCCGGCAACGTGCGCGTATACGTGCCGCTGCGCGTGGGCGACGCCCCGCAGCGTTTCGCGCTGGGCGTGGTGATGCCGCATGCGGTGATCGTGGCCGAGGCGCGCCAGCTGCTGTGGCTGACCCTGCTGGTCGGCGTGGTGGCGGCCCTGGCCCTGAGCGCGGGTGTCTACGTGCTGCTGCGCCGGCTGGCGATCCGCCCGCTGGCCGAAGCCGTACGCGTGGCCGGCGATGTCGCCGCGGGCAAGCTGGACAGCACCCTGCCGGCGCGCAGCAATGACGAAGTGGGACGCCTGCTGGAGGCGATGCAGGGCATGCGCGGCCAGCTGCAGGCGGTGATGGCCGCGCAAGCGGAAATGGCCCGCCGTCATGACGCCGGCGAGCTCAGCTACCGCATGGACGCGTCGGTGTTCCCGGGCGAGTACGGCCGCATGGTGGCCGACAGCAACCAGCTGGTGGCCTCCAGCAATGCGGTCACCCAGCGCCTGGTCGAAGTGATGCAGCGCTATGCCGTGGGCGACCTCAGCGTGGACATGGAGGCGCTGCCGGGCGAGAAGGCCGTGTTCAGCGCCGCGATGGCCACTACCAAGAGCAACCTGGCCGCGATCAACGATCAGATCCAGCAGCTGGCCGCGGCCGCCGCTGCCGGTGATTTCGCGGTGCGTGGCGATGCGCTGCGCTTCGACCACGACTTCCGCCGCATGGTGGAAACGCTCAACACCATGATGCAGGTCAGCGACCACAACCTGGCCGAGCTGTCGACGCTGCTGCGTGCGATCGCCGCCGGTGACCTCACTGCCCGCATGCAGGGTGACTTCCACGGGGTGTTCGCGGTGATGCGCGACGATGCCAACAGCACCGTGCAGCAGCTGACCGGGATCGTCGGGCAGATCCAGCAGTCCGCGGCCAGCATCCGTCTGGCAGCCGGCGAGATCGCAGCCGGCAACAGCGACCTGTCGCGGCGTACCGAACAGCAGGCCGCGAACCTGGAAGAGACCGCCGCGTCGATGGAGGAACTGACCTCCACCGTGCGCCAGAACGCCGATCACGCGCTGCAGGCCAACACACTGGCCGGTTCCGCGGCCGGCGTGGCCAGCGAAGGGGGACAGGTGGTCAGCCAGGTGGTGCAGACCATGGAGCAGATCGAGGCCTCGTCGCAGCGCATTGCCGAGATCATCTCGGTGATCGATGGCATCGCGTTCCAGACCAACATCCTGGCGCTGAACGCCGCGGTGGAAGCGGCACGTGCCGGTGAGCAGGGCCGCGGGTTTGCGGTGGTCGCCAGCGAAGTGCGCGCGCTGGCGCAGCGCTCGGCCGGCGCGGCCAAGGAGATCAAGGAGCTGATCGATGCCTCGGTCGCGCAGGTCGGCGCCGGCGCGGAACTGGTGCATGGCGCCGGTCGCACCATGCAGGAGATCGTCGGCCAGGTCGGGCGGGTCAACGAGATCATGGCCGAGATCTCGGCCGCCTCGCGCGAGCAGTCGGCCGGCATCGAGCAGGTCAACCAGACCGTGGTGCAGATGGACGAGACCACCCAGCAGAACGCTGCGCTGGTGGAGGAAGCCAGTGCCGCCGCGCGGGCGATGGAGGAGCAGGCCGAGCAGCTGGCGGTGGCGGTGTCGCGCTTCCGCCTGCAGGCCGGGCCGGTGGCGGTGGCACGCCGCGCGGCGTGAGCCCCCGGGCGGCGGCCGGGGCGGTCATGGCGATGAACCGTGCACACGGCAACGGGTTCAGGAATGCGCCCCGGCACCGCGAGTCCAGTCGTATGGCCGGCGCGGTGCTGCGGCCGGGCGCCGCACCGTCACCCATCCGCCTTGTTTTTAGGATAGGGTGCGCAGTTCCGCTGCCGCTCCAGCTGAATCCGTGCGGCGGCGGGATGTCCATGGAGGTTGCATGACCACACCTGCTACACCGGAAAACGCACCGGGACCGGTGCTCCTGCCGACACCTGAAGTGGTGCAGGCACAACAACTGCTCGCCCGCCAGCAACTGGCGGTGGCGATGGACCGTGCACGCACGGCCGCCACGCGCACTGCGGCACCGGCCGCACTGCAAAGCGAGTAACCCGCAACACCGTCGATCGCGCTGGCTCACCGCCAGCGCGATCGCGGCGCGCCGCCGGTCAGAACCGCGCGGTCATGCTGAGGAAGTAGCTGCGCCCGGCTACGAAGTAGTCGGTGGAGCCTTCGGCATACAGCTTCTTGTCGGCCAGGTTGCTGACACCGCCGCGCAGGGTCAGCACCGGGTTGACGTTCCAGGCGGCGGTCAGGTCATACAGGGTGTAGGCCTTGAGGAAGGTGGTGGCCACGCCGTCCTGCTTGCCGGTGTACTGCGCCGACAGGCTACTGGAGAACGCCGTGTTCGGCGTCCAGTCCAGCGACGAATAGCCGGAGAACTCCGGCGTGTCGATCAGGTTGCGGCCGGTGGTCAGGTTCTTGGCTTCCTTCATCCAGGTCGCCGAAGTGCGCCAGCGCCAGTGCTCGCCGAAGCGGAAATTGAGGTTGCCTTCCATGCCGCTGGTGCGTGCGCGCTGCACGTTGCTCATGCGCGTCCACCAGATACCGTTGAACCTGCCCAGCGGGGCGTACTCGATCTTGTTCCTGAAGTCGGTGTGGAAGTAGGTCAGGCCGGCATCCACCCAGTCGTTGTCGAAACTGACGCCGATCTCGCGGTTGGTGCTGGTTTCCGGGTCCAGGTCCGGGTTGCCGGCCATGTAGCAGCCGCCGCGGGTATAGCCCAGCGGGATCAGCGAGGTGCAGCCACGGCCACCGGACTGGGTGGCGGCAGTCGCCGAATTTTCGGTCAGGCTGGGTGCGCGGAAACCCTTGGAGACGCCGCCACGGATCGTCCACTGCTCGGCCGGGTGCCAGACCAGGTAGGCACGCGGGCTGACGTGGCCCCCGAATTTCTCATGGTGATCCAGGCGTGCGCCCAGCGTCAGCGCCAGGGTGCGATGCAGTTTCAGTTCGTCCTCGACGAACAGCGCCCAGGTGTCCACTTCCAGATCGGAGCCGCTGACCGCGTTGCCGGCATAGTCGATCGGTGCACGGCCGATGGTGTCGGTGTTGGTCAGCTCCTGGCGCTTCCATTGGCCACCCACGGCGAACTGGTGTTCAACGCCGAGGGTGAACGGCGTGGTCAGGCTGCCTTCGATGATGGTGTCGGTGGCCTCGGAGCGGCCGGTGGCGCCGATGTCGTTCTTGTACTCGGTCCAGTACGCGCTGATCTTCGAGTTGCCGAAGCGCCACTTGCCATCGTGGTTGAGCGCCAGCGAGCTGCGCTTGAGTTCGGTGGCCCCCCACGCACCTTCGTCCTGCTTTTCCAGTGCAGCATCGATGAAGGCCTGCTGCACGCCGTGGCCGGCTTCCAGCGACAGTTCCTGCGCGTCGCTGAGTTTCCACTGCAGCAGCGCGTCGACATTGCGGTCCTTCTCGCCGGCATAGGCATTGCCGTAGACGCCGCCATTGGACCGGTCGGAATCACGGCGCATGCTGTTGGCGCCGATGCGCAGGCCGAAGCGCTCGCCGAGCGGGCCGGAAAACGTAGCGCCGATCTGCTGGGTGTCGCCGCGCTTGTCGTCGCCTGGTCGCGTGTAGCTGTGGGTGGCGCTGCCGTTCCAGTCATCACCGATGCGCTTGGTGATGATGTTGATCACGCCGCCCATGGCGTCGGAGCCATACAGCGACGACATCGGCCCGCGCACCACTTCGATGCGCTCGATCTGGTCCGGCGAAATCCAGTTCAGGTCCTGGCGTCCGAGGTCGGGGCGGTAGTTGGTCGAGGCCGAGCTGCCCATGCGCTTGCCGTCCACCAGCACCAGCGTGTAGTTGGACGGCATGCCGCGCAGCTTGATCTTGGACTGCTCGCCGGCGGCGCTGAGGCCGCCGGTCACGCCGGGCACCCGGCTGAGCAGGGTGGCCAGGTCGTGTACCGGCTGGCGCTCGATGTCCTCGCGGCTGATCACGCTGATGCTGGCCGGGGCATCCTTGATCCATTGCTGGTTGCCCGAGGCGGTGACCACCACGGTGTCCAGATCCTTGGTGGACGCATCGGCGGCGGCCCCGGCGGCGGCCAGGCCGGGCAGGGCAAGCAGGCAGGTGGTGGCAACGGCGACGGCCAGGCGGCTGCGCGCGGGATGCGCGGAACGGGAACGGAATGACAGGGACATGAGGGCTTCCATGGGAGTAGGAGAGACCCGGTGGAAGCGCAGGCGCAGGCAGACAGCAGGCAGCCCCCTTCCGTGGGTCGTCGGCGCGCGGCGGGGCCGGCGCGGCTGGGTGGGTCTCAACCGTCGGGAAGACGGTGACCTGCCTGGTTAATGAAATGATAACCGTTCGCGTTTGTTACGATCCAGTACCTGTCGTAATAAAGCGACAACCTCGATTGCGGGGCGTCATCGCCTGCTGTTTGCTGAATGGGGATAATTCCCGGCGTAGGCCTTCGCACCCGGCTTACATCCGGCGCCCTAGACTGGGCCGCATTTTCGATTCCGCCCCGTTGGAGATCGTGTGGGTTCCGGTAGTGACAGACATCGACTGTGCGGCCAAGGGCCGGCACAGCCAGGACAAGTGCGGGCGCCGGGAAGGCGCGCCGGGAACCTTCGTGCATGCAGCCTGGCCGGGATGGCCGGCCGTGCCGAACGTGCGGAGTAGGCGGTGATGGGGGGTCAGACCATCCACGCGGAAGCGGATGCGCCCCGGCTGGATGCCGGCTGGGCGCTGCTGCCTGCTGAATCTCCGTTGCAGATGCCCGAGCAGAGCCTGCGCGAAGGCGCCCTCAAGGTCCGCCGGCATCGCACGTCGCCGCGCCTGATCGGCCTGCGGCGGTTCTATATTTTCGGTGGCACCCTGGGGATGACCGCGGTGGCCACGCGGATGATGTGGCGGGTGCTGTCGACCAATGGCATCAGCGTGCTTGAAGCCTGCCTGCTGGTGTTGTTCGTGGGCCTGTTTGCCTGGATCGCGCTGTCCTTCGCCAGCGCACTGGCGGGCTTCCTGACCGCCGTGTTCGACCGTGGCTACCGGCTCGGCATCGACCCGGACAAGCCGCTGCCGACCGTGCACAGCCGCACCGCGCTGCTGATGCCGACCTACAACGAAGATCCGCGCCGCCTGCTGGCGGGCCTGCAGGCCATCTATGAATCGGTGGCCGCCACCGGCCAGCTTGAGCGCTTCGATTTCTTCGTGCTCAGCGATACCCGCCGCGAGGACATCGCGCGTGCCGAAGAGCAGGTGTTCGCCGAACTGCGCGACCGTGTGCCGGACGGCCAGACGCGGCTGTTCTATCGCCGCCGTGGCGACAACAGTGGGCGCAAGGCCGGCAACATCGCCGACTGGGTGCGCCGCTTTGGCGGTGCCTATCCGCAGATGCTGATCCTCGACGCCGACAGCCTGATGACCGGCGACAGCATCGTGCGCCTGGTAGCAGGCATGGAGCACAACGCCGATGTCGGCCTGATCCAGACGCTGCCGTCGGTGATCGGTGGCCGCACCCTGTTCGCCCGCATGCAGCAGTTCGGCGGCCGCGTGTACGGCCCGGTGATCGCCCGTGGCGTGGCCTGGTGGCACGGCGCCGAGAGCAACTACTGGGGCCACAACGCGATCATCCGCACCCGCGCCTTCGCCGACCACGCCGGCCTGCCGGCGCTGCCGGGGCGCAAGCCGTTCGGCGGCCACGTGCTCAGCCACGATTTCGTGGAAGCCGCGCTGATGCGCCGTGGCGGCTGGGCCGCGCACATGGTGCCGTACCTGGGCGGCAGCTACGAGGAAGGCCCGCCGACGCTGACCGACCTGCTGGTGCGTGACCGCCGCTGGTGCCAGGGCAACCTGCAGCACGGCAAGGTGGTGGGCAGCCGCGGCCTGCACTGGATCAGCCGCACCCACATGCTGATCGGCATCGGCCATTACTTCACCGCGCCGATGTGGGCGATGCTGATGCTGATCGGCATCGCCATCCCGTTGTTCCAGCAGGGCATCGACTTCAACGCCCTGCTGCACCTGTCGCCCAGCGTGTACTGGCGGGCCCAGGACGAGGAACAGGTGGTGCGCCTGTTCGCCGCCACCATGGCCGTGCTGCTGCTGCCCAAGGTGCTGGGCTACCTGGCGATGCTGCTGGACCCGGTCGACCGGCGCGGCTGCGGGGGGGCGATCCGTGCGTTCGTCTCGATGCTGGTGGAAACCGTGCTGGCCGCGCTGATGGCCCCGGTAGTGATGTACGTGCAGTCGCGCGGCGTGGCCGAAGTGCTGTCCGGCCGCGACTCGGGCTGGGACGCACAGCAGCGCGACGACGGTGGCATCTCGTGGCTGGCGCTGATCCGTGGCTACGGTGGCCTGGGCGTGTTCGGTGCCTTCATGGGCGTGCTGGCCTGGGCGGTATCGCCGTCGCTGGCGGCGTGGATGGCGCCGGTGGTGATCGGCATGGTGCTGGCGGTGCCGGTGGTGGCACTGACCTCCTCGCGCGGCCCGGGCGCCTTCCTGCACCGCCTTGGCCTGCTCGACATCCCCGAAGAGAACATTCCGCCGCCGGTGCTGGTACGCGCCGCGCAGCTGCGCCGGGAAGCGGCCGAGCAACCGCCGCTGTACTGATCGCCCCGCGCCAGCGGCATAATGCGGCTCGAACTTGAAGGAGCCGCATCATGCTGCAAACGGTGGAACAGGAAACCGGCGCCTCGCCGCAGTGGTCGGTGATCTGGCTGCACGGCCTCGGCGCCGATGGCCATGACTTCGCGCCGATCGTGCCGGAGCTGGTGCGGCCGCATTGGCCGGCGCTGCGCTTCGTGTTTCCGCACGCGCCGGTGCGGCCGATCACCATCAACAACGGCGTGCCGATGCGTGGCTGGTACGACATCGTCGGCATGGACTTCCGTTCGCGCGCCGACATGGCCGGCGTGCAGGAATCGGTGGTGCAGCTGGATGCGCTGATCGCACGTGAGATCGAGCGTGGCATCGCGCCGGAGAAGATCTTCCTGGCGGGCTTTTCGCAGGGTGGGGCAATCATCCTCACCGCAGCGCTGTCACGTACCGCGCCGCTGGCCGGTCTGATCGCGCTGTCCACCTACCTGCCCGAGGCTGAAAGCGCCAAGCGTGTTGACGGTGCCGTGCAGGTGCCGGTGTTCATGGCCCATGGCAGCAGCGATCCGGTGATTCCGCAGGCGGTGGCCGTGCACAGCGCGCAGGCACTGCAGGCGCTCGGCCTTGAACTGGAATGGCACAGCTATCCGATGGCCCACCAGGTCTGCGCCGAAGAGATCCAGGCGCTGGGTGACTGGCTGCAGGAACGGCTGGGCGCTGCCTGAGCCATGGCCCCGGCCAGCACACCGCCGTGGATGCCGGAGCTGTGCCGCCTGCCGCGGTTGGCGGCGATGCTTGGCCTGGCCGAGCTGGTGGTGGTGGTGCTGGCCCTGGCGCCTGACGGCAGTCGTCACTGGACCTTCGGTGAACTGCTGTCGGCCAGTGGCTTCGCGCTGTGGCTGGCGCTGGCGGTCTCGGCCAGCCTGTGCCTGCTGCGGCAGGCGCTGTCGAGGTTGCCGCAGGTACTGGGGGCGGTCGCGGCGATCGCCCTGGCGACCCTGATCGCGGTGGTCTGCGCCGGCATCGTGCATGCGCTGTACGCGGTGCTGGGGGACAACTTCGCCAGTGGTATCAGCTTCTGGCGCTTCACCCTGGGCAGTGCGGCCACCACTGCACTGATCACGGCGCTGGCGCTGCGCTATTTCTATGTGAGTGATCGCTGGGCCGCGCAGGTGCAGGCCAACGCGCGCGCGCAGGCCGATGCGCTGCAGGCGCGGATCCGCCCGCATTTCCTGTTCAACAGCATGAACCTGATCGCCAGCCTGCTGCATCGCGATCCGGCAGTGGCCGAGCGCGCGGTGCTCGATCTGTCCGATCTGTTCCGTGCCGCGTTGGGCGCAGGCGAGGGCGATTCGACCCTGCGCGACGAATGCGAGCTGGCCGAGCGTTATCTGTCGATTGAATCGCTGCGCCTGGGCGAGCGCCTGCAGGTGCAGTGGCAGCGTGACGAACCACTGCCGTGGGACCTGCCATTGCCGAGGCTGGTATTGCAGCCGCTGGTGGAGAACGCCGTGCTGCACGGCATCTCGCGCCTGCCCGAAGGCGGCACCATCGAGCTGCAGCTGGTGCGCGAGGGCCAGGAGCTGCAGATCCGCGTGCGCAATCCCGCGCCCGATCCGCAGGCCCCGGGGCTGGCGCTGGCGCGCGGTGCCGGGCATGCCCAGCACAGCATCGGCCATCGGCTGGCCTGGCGCTTCGGCAGTGCCGCGCGGATGACGGCCGGCTGGAGCGAGGGCTACTATGCCTGCCAGGTGACGGTGCCGATCCAGTGAGGGGACGATCGTGAGGGTAGTCATCGCCGATGACGAACCGCTGGCGCGCGAGCGCCTGCGCAGCCTGTTGGCGGCGCAGGACGGCGTTGACGTGGTGGCCGAGGCCGGCA
Organism: Stenotrophomonas sp. GD04024; assembly: GCF_029837545.1. NCBI lineage: Bacteria > Pseudomonadati > Pseudomonadota > Gammaproteobacteria > Lysobacterales > Lysobacteraceae > Stenotrophomonas > Stenotrophomonas sp. GD04024. The sequence goes on from NZ_JAOEDV010000048.1 coordinate 33,303, forward strand.
ACGGCGAGCAGGCCCTGCACGCCTGCGCGGAGCTGCAGCCGGACCTGGTCCTGCTGGATATCGCGATGCCGGGGCTGGATGGCCTGGAAGCGGCCCGACACCTGGCCAGCTTCGAGCCACGGCCGGCGGTGGTGTTCTGCACCGCCTACGACGCGCATGCGCTGTCGGCCTTCGAGGCGGCGGCCATTGATTACCTGATGAAGCCGGTGCGTGCCGAACGCCTGGCTGCCGCGATCGCACGTGCACGTACCTTCCTGGCCGGGCGCGACGGCCAGCCGCAGGACAACAGCGGGCAGCAGGCACGCAGCATGCTGTGCGCACGCCTGCGCGGCAGCCTGCGGCTGATTCCGCTGGACGACATCCATTACCTGCAGGCCGAAGAGAAGTACGTGGTGGTGCACCACGCGCGTGGCGAAGACCTGATCGAGGAATCGTTGAAGTCGCTGGAGGAGGAGTTCGCCAGCCGCTTCATCCGCATCCATCGCAACTGCCTGGTGGCACGCCACGAGTTGGTGGAACTGCGCCGTGGCTCGGGTGGGCAGGTGCAGGCGATGCTGAGGCATGGCAAGCAGCCGCTGGAAGTCAGCCGCCGCTGCGTGGCGATGCTGAAGCAGGAATTGCGGCATCTGTGAGGGGTCCGCGCGGCCTGCGGCCGCGACTGCTTACAGATCAACATCAAGATCAAGATCAACAGCA